>DAOVRB010000271.1 GCA_030628325.1 Methanomicrobiaceae archaeon
AGTCTCTGTGTCACCGCAGGTGCAGGTACCGGAAAAACGCATGTTCTTGTGACTAAATACATCGATATGCTCGGAAATCTTGACCTGGGTGTGGGTGAAATTCTTGCACTGACTTTTACTGAAAAAGCCGCACAGGAGATGAAGGAGCGTGTACGGGGGGCACTTGCAGAAAAAAAAGGCGGGAAGTGGGATAAACTAAAAGAAGATTTTCTCTGGGCAAATATATCTACATTTCATTCGTTCTGTTCACGGGTACTGAGGGATTTCCCGATAGAAGCGGGTATTGACCCGGGTTTTGCAGTCCTTGATGAGAGGGAGGCAGGGATGATAATCGAAGATTCGATAAAAGAGATCCTGCATGGCAAATCCCGGCCTGCTGACCGTGCACACCTAATCTCTGCTCTCAGGGGAGTCGGACCCTGGAATCTGGGCCAGTATTTACGTGCACTCTACAGGTGGCGGGAGACGTCGGAGGCCTTCTTTGCAGCACTTGAGAAAGACCCGGAGAGTGTTGTAAAAGAATGGGAGGAGATAATCTCTGCAGGAAAAGAAGAGGCCGTACGGGATTTTTTTGCAGATACACAGGCAGCCCGCGCTGTTTCTGCACTGAAAGAACTGGCAGGTCTTTATGTTGACGGAGATGACTCAGGGACAAAGTATCTCGCAGATGCCCTTCCATACCTCTCTGCAATAGATCCGGATGAGGAGACAGGTACTGTCTGCAGGGCACTCTCCATGGTCTTTAACGTGAAAGGGAAGAGAAACATGGGGAGTAAAAAGGTCTTTGGAAGTGACCTTTCGGTTCTCAGGCAGTCCTATGGTATCTTAAAAGATAGTATTGAATCGTCATTCGTGATCTATAACCTTGAGTCTGAGGCAGATTCCGCTTTTACTTCTGCAACGCTCACTTTTCTCAAAGATCTCAGCAGTGTTTTTCACCAGTTTATACGCCTTGTCGATGCAAAAAAACAGCGTCAGGGTGCGATTGACTTCTCTGATATGATATATCTGACCTCACGCCTCTTTAAGGAGCATCCGGAGATTGTACAGGAACATTATATGGACAGGTACCGGTATGTCATGGTCGATGAATTTCAGGATACTGATCCTGTCCAGGTCAGGATTATTGAGTCTCTCATCGGTGAGGTTACTTCACACAATAAGAAAGCATTCGTCGTGGGTGACCCAAAACAGTCCATATATCTCTTCAGGGATGCGGATGTGACGCAGTTTAAAGCTACACAGGAGAAGATACAGGCCGATTTCGGAGGGAAAGAGATTCATCTCGATATGAACTTCCGCAGCACACCTGAGGTGATCGGGTTTGTAAACCATATCTTTGCCGGTCTTCTGGGGGATACTAAGAAACCCTGGGAATTTGGATATTCACCTATTGAGGCAGCTCCTCACCGGATGGCTGAACACGGGTCAGTCGAGTTACTTCTCTGCCCAAAGGGGAGCAGGGCCGAAGAAAACCGGCGTTCTGAGGCAGAGATGGTTGCACGAAAAATCCAGAATATTGTAGCAACAGGGGATAAGACGGTGTACCCGAAAGGCAGTGGAGATGAGTCTGTACCGCCCCGTCCTGCCGGATATGGTGATATTGCAGTCCTTCTTGAGCGGCGTAAAACTCTGCCTTATCTTGAGTGGGCACTGAGACGCTATGGTATCCCATATCATGTCCATGCGGGTGTCGGTTTCTACGGACGTCAGGAGGTGCTCGATCTCTACAACCTGCTTTGTTTCCTTACAAATGTGCATAACAATCCTGCCCTCTTCGGTACCCTGAGGTCGCCGTATTTCGGTCTCTCTGATGCTGAGATTTTTCTGGCCGCACAGGGGTCAGGGAGGACTCTCTGGGCTAAAATAAGGGATAATCCCGGACCTGAGGTAGCAGAGGCATGCAGCCTGCTCGAAGACTGGCTGGTATACGCCCGCCGGGAACCCCCGGTTGCACTTGTAAACCGGATATTGAGGGATTCCGGGATATATGCGGTATACGGCGGGATGCCTGAAGGGGAGCAGTGTATTGCAAATATTGAAAAGTTTCTCTCTATTGCACGCGGGGAACAGGAGAAGGGTTTTTTGTCTCTTGATTCTTTTGTTGCCGGTATTACCCTTGCTACTGAAAATGACCTGAGTGAGGGTGAGGCCCGGATTGATACAGAAACGGGGGATGCTGTGAATATCATGACAGTCCACGCCTCAAAAGGGCTTGAGTTCCCTGTTGTAATTCTGCCTGATATGGCATCCGGCATGACGGCTGATGCGTCTTCCATTCTCATCGGTGAGAGGTACGGTGTCGGGGTGAAAATCCCCGATCCTGAGAATGCCTATGAGCTCTCTGACTCGGCCATGCTCACAATTCTCAGGCATGAGAATAACGAGAAACTCAGAGCTGAGAAGAAGAGGCTCTTTTATGTGGCGTGCACACGGGCAAAAGATCATCTGATTCTCTGCGGGACTGAGCCGAAGGAATTTAAGCAGGATCTCTCTGCCTGCAAAAACCGCATCGACTGGACATGCTGCTGTCTGCACCTCACATATGATCTCTTAGATAGCGGCTATGCAATAGTGACAGTCCCGGGTGCAGGAGAGATCCGGGTGAAAATCACAGGAGATCCGGATAATATCAGAGCAGAGATTAGAGTGCCTGCTCCTGAACTGATTACTCTTCCAGACATTAAAGCAGGGACTGAGGTTTTAGGTGTGAAGGAAAAAGTGCCACTTCATGCCCGCGACAATACATGGATGGGATCAACTCCCCCAGAGGTTTTAGGTGTGAAGGAAAAAGTGCCACTTCATGAGAGTCATAATGGCATTCATACCCACCCTGCAGAGAAACGCTCATTCACGGTGAGTGAGGTTGAATTGTTCTCTAAATCACCTGAGAAATATGAGATGATATACAGGAAAAAACGCCCGGAGCATCCGTCTGCC
>DAOVRB010000275.1 GCA_030628325.1 Methanomicrobiaceae archaeon
ATCAAAGAACATATTTTTGATCAGGGATTTGGCAGGGGTTCAGGTCTGGGTCTCTTCCTGGTAAAAGATATTCTTGACATTACAGGGATTTCAATCAGCGAAACAGGAGTTGAAGGTAAAGGTGCACGTTTTGAGATGGTTGTGCCTGCCGGATATTACAGGATATAAACGGGAGATGTGCGTGCCATATAACCAGAGTGGCGGGGAACCGGATCAGTAGTAGAGAGTGGCGAACGTTTCTTTATCTGACTCGTTCCCGGAAAACGTCTGGAGAAAGAGTGGCACTCCGTGCTGGTCAGATACCATCCCCGGAACACACGATTTGAGATTCCATCTCCCGTCTCTGGGATATCCATAGGTGATCTGAACCCCTCCTACGTCGTATTCAGGATCATATTCCCCTGTGACACTGAAACCGGAGGTATTAACATGAACGTAGTGAGAACTGAATTCTGTCAGAAGAAGACATTTTGCAACGATCTCATTGAATAACGTGGTCGGCCCGTATTTTGCGATTGCATCAGGTGTTCTTCCGAGAACGTCATTGTTGAGGGGGTCTCCTGTTATCCCCGGACCAGGAAAACGTTCAACTGCGATATCATCATCAAAGAAATCAGGGAAAAAACAGAGAAATGAGTGGGTTTTTAGAAATTATCGTTATATATTTCCAACAGGCATTATGTATAACGGATGTTCTTCATCTGACATGTTGAGAATTTTTCTTAATTCATCATCTTTAATAGCTCCGACAACTACCGTGCCGAGATTCAGGGAAACCGCTTGTAAATAAACATTCTGAGCAGCATGGCCGGCTTCCATGTGCACATATCTAATGCCCCTATCACCATATTTTTGAGTTGTTCGTTCATAAACTGCAGAGAATACAATAACGATGGCACCCTCTCCAACGCAAGTTTGTCCAAGAGCAGCGACAGCCAGTTCATCTCTCACATTTCCATTCCTAATCCTCACAAGTTCATGTTCAGGAGGTTTATATTTATAAACACCTTCTGTAACTCCCTCTGCATTGTTAATTACTACATATATCTCAAGTGGGTAGAGTGCGCCTGCGGAAGGTGCCGTTCTAAAACCCTTTCCCGGGTCGGTAATTCCTTGCGCAGCCCAGAGAAGTTGGGAGACTTCAGTAAGCGTCAGTGGATCATCAGTATACGCTCTGACCGATCTTCTTTCGAGCAAAGCCTGTTCAACCGAAGTGTCGCTATCATACTTCGGCTCAGGTAGTTTTATTTTTTCGTTGATGGATTCCTTAGGTTCACATTCAGCCCCCATTGGTTGCGGCAACATAAAAAACACTCCAATTCCTGCACCTATCAACACTATGACCATAATTATGGCATGTATTTTTTTCATAACATCACCCCTTCAGACTTATGTCGCCTAACGTATTGCGGATAAAAGAAGTTGGCGAAGCCAATCCGGGGAAATTCTTTGATTTTCCTTTTATCCGCTGTTATACGCAGCGAGCGATAGTGAGCGTAGTTGACGAAGGGGATACTTATTTGCTATGTAAATCACTTCGTGATTTGTCATCAAAACGTGTAAGGCTAACGCCTCATACACGTTTGCTATAAAAGTCAAAATTCCAGATTGACTTTTATCGCTTTTTGTGTGATGGCCCAAGCCATCATGTGCGTTTAGCATGAAAGTGGCAAATGCCACTTTCATCAAACAGTGCATAACCTTGAGAGGTCATGCACATTTTCATCCACCACCTCCTGACTCATGAGAGAGTCTAACGGATTTTTAGTCTCCCCCCAATATCCCCATTATTCAGATGCGTATATATAGGCTCTGTAGAACACCTCTGGATGAACAATGGAGATGAGTTTTACCACTCATATGAGCACCCCCTGTCGGGTTTAGGAGGAATTTCTACAGAACCAAAATATTTCAAGTATTTAAAATTATTATCATTTATACTCGAAAGAAAATGCGACATCTGTGAAGAAATAACAAAAGCAGAGAGTGGATAAAATGGAATTAAACCCAGAATTGGCGTTATTTCAGCAGGATCCTGACCCTGAAAACAGCAGGAAATTAGGGAGTTTGCCCACTGCTTACGCCAGTTCAGGCACGGTGTCAGCCCTCTGGAGAAAATCAATAAAATAAACTCAAATTGGGGTTATTTTTTCATGTATCTGCTGTTCTGGCACAGCCTGTATAATACATAATCTTTCAGGGAGCCCTTGTACCTTTGATCTTACGGTCTATTCACGAGGTTACTTCCCCCCCCAGAAAAGGATTTCTACAGAACCAGAAACTCTTATTCTTCCAAACAACAATTGCTGAAATTACCAACAGGACAATGGTAATTATGCACTTAGTGAACTGCTCGGTCTGGAACAAAACCGAAAACAAATTGAGCATGAAATGGAAAACGATAATCGCTGTTATGCTTCGACCATTTTTGTAAAAAATCCAGTTCATTAAAAGTGCAGCAGGGACAAGACTTACTACAAAATTCAAAGCATATATAATATTCATATGAATTAATTCATTATGGTAATAACCATTGATGAAGAATAATGGTACATGCCACAAGTTCCAAAGTAATGCAAAAATCAAGGTTGCTTTCATAAGACTTTTCCCTTGTCTTAAACTATCAACACCGTAACCTCTCCAACCTAATTCTTCAAATGTTGGTGCAAGGAAAAGAATAATTAAAATCAATATAGCTTCTCCTCCGACAAAGGTAAATTCGGGTGAAAAAGAAAACTGCTCAACTGGTTGTCCGAATAATAATGATATTGCTGTAGCAAGGAATAAAGCAAAAGGCATTATTAATAGAATGGCTGCCCAGAATTTTAATTTTATAAGTTTCAAATTAAATAGTCTGTTCTTGAAATCTTTTTTTAACTCACTATTTTTTGAACCATAAATTAAAAACATCGC
>DAOVRB010000150.1 GCA_030628325.1 Methanomicrobiaceae archaeon
CACGCTTTCCCGCATTCGGGGCATGTACCATCCATTAAATACGGCCACTCAAGATAGATGTCCACACGAGCCTTATCCATCTCAAGTTTTATTTTCTCAATTTCCCATGGTGTATACCGCCCGAATAAGATTCCACAATAACAGCAAACTTGATAGATTAACTTTCCAATAAAAGACAAATAAGGTTTCCAGAAACAAGACGATAAAAAAAGGGAATACTCTCTACCACGCAAATGGTTTTAAAAGAGAGTATACCCCAAACCCGAGAATAGTGTACTCTGGAATCCTATAAGCTTCAAGACTTTATTAAGAAATGTGGAATAATGTTACTCCTGCATGGCTGTATTCTATGCGGTGAGAAACATCCTCTGAAGATCCATGCCTATGTTACCCGGAAAGTACGATCCAGAGCAGAAGAAAATATTGAGATCATAATAATCGTAATATATTGTGAAAATGCAAAAAAACATGGAAAACAATACACAAAGAGGCTGCTTCCTCACTTTGTGATCCCGGAATGCAATATTGATCTTGAAAATGTTCTGCAATATATTGTCCTGCATCCGGATGGTTCCGTGGATTTCGATGATGCCAGCCAGATGCTTGGAACTCAAGATATCCGGACCATTGATAAACACATCGCCCGAGCAATGGAAATAATCAAGAAAACAAACCTTACAGCCTCTGAGCTTCTAAGCCGTTTGCCCGGCTTTGCAACCCTGCCAGCTCCTGAGGGGAAACTCCCCATAGAATACCTTGAAGACCAGGCGGATGAGCTGTTCGACGCTGCCGAAAGAATGATCGGCGGCAGATCCGACTTCATCATGCCGATCCAGTACGTCCATATCGTTTATACCTTCGAAAAAGCCCGAAATCCACTGCTGGTTCCATCGAATCGTGTTTTTCATGCACTCCTTTTCAATGATACAAGTTGATTAAAATCAAATTTTAAGGAGAGTTTTGTATGGAATGTGAAAAAAACAGTGACAATCAACTCAACAAAGATGGAAATCGGCCCGTAGACTGTCCCTCGGACTGTCAAAAAGCTGAAAGCAAGGAAAAACGGTCAGGCAAATGTGGCTCAATGAAAGAAGGATGTAAAGGATATTCTTCTTTGGGTGAACAAAAAACTAGGCTGCTACATTCCATTTCCCAGAATCTTGGCGGTGACAGGGGGCTTCACTATGAGCCAATGAGTGATCTTTTTTTAAAAAGAAATAACTGGTTTCAACAGGAAATACTTGATCTGCTTCCTGCCCTTACTCTGGAGATCCTATCCGACTTTCAGGAACTCAGCAAGTTTGCAAAGGCCTTTCTTAATCGCACCCAGTACCAGTGCAATTCGATGCTGCATCATTTTCTAAGTGTCGCGGTGGAGATAGGCGATCCAGCAGTAGATGCATTAGCGTGTGCTGACTTACTGAACGGGACACTATTCACGGAAATCCAGTCTGTGAATGACGCTGTTGCCATGTCTTCTACAATTCAGGACGCGAATAGAAATTATGAGTGGTGGTTCGCGGACAGTTTTTTTGGAGAGGAAGCACCATGAATGCTCAAATTGACTGGGAAGAGGTTCCGGAAAAAGAATTCGCGATGTACAAAAAGCGTATTGAAATAGTGGAGCTCTGTCTAGATGAAAGCATCGATAGCCTGACAAAAAAAGAAGCGAAGAAAGACTATTGCAGGCTTTACTCGGTTAGTGACAGGAGTATAAGAAACTATATCCACAGGTACAAAAAGAAAGGGCCCCGGGGGCTACTGTTCTATCGAAAGAGGGAAAAATCACCTCGTATTCATGATGAAAGTCTACGGAAGAAGATCATCAGCCTTGTAGCGGAAGTTCCTACCAGAACTGTTTCTAAACTCAGAAAGTTGCTACATGAGGATGAAAGCTACAGGCACCAGATCGAAACTATTTCAGACAGGACACTCTATCGTTTTCTTGGGGAAAACGGTATGGGTCAGAAAGAACGCTACAGGATGCTCATCAATACCGGAAGGAAAGCCTATCACGCCTTTGAGGCCCCCTCTTCCATGGCGTTGGTGCAGGGAGACGCCAGGGACGGAATATGGATTCCCGGACCTGACGGAAAGCCTGTAAAGACCTATCTGTTCCTCTGGCTTTGCGACCATTCAAGGAAGATACTTTTTGGCAAATATTACCTGAGTGAAAAACTTCCCTGCATGGAGGACTCATTTCGGTACATGGTCCTGCGCTATGGTATACCGGATAGATGCTATCTCGATAACGGAAAGGTGTACATTTCCAGGCATTTCGCATCCGTACTCGCTGAACTTAAGATCAAACAGCTCCATCATAGGCCATATCAAAGTTGGTGTAAGGGAAAAATTGAGGCATGCAATAAGACAATCAAGTACGAGTTTCAGGCGGAAGCACAATTAGCCGGGATAAAAACCATTGATGAGCTTAATACTGCCTTCTGGGCATGGGCAGAGGTTGAATACAACAAAAGGGTCCACTCCTCCACCGGCGAGACGCCGGACGAAAGGTTCATAAAGGGACTCCCCGAGAACCACAGGCGAGTCGGGGACCTCGAAGAATTCAATGTTATGTTTCTCTGGAAAGAAAACAGGACGATAACAAAGTACGGGAAAATTAAACTCCATAAAAATCAGTATCCTGTCGAGAAACTGTCCCACGGCACAGTCGTGCGGGTGAGGTTCGATCCCTTCGATCTGGATGAGGTATATATCTACGACCAGGGCAACAACTTCATAGAAAAAACCTCTCCCTCAAAGAAGGTCAATAACAGGGCACCCTCCGTTCCCGAGGAATCAAAAAAGGATCCGGCTAAGGTTTCACAGGACAGCATAAACTACTTCTCTAAGCTGAGGGAGAAATACCGGGAGAATGTGAAAAAACAGAATGAGATGAGCCTTTCCGGCCTAAAAGAGAGGGACAAGAAGGAGGACAACAGGTGAATAATGTCGTACAGGATTTTTTCGGGCTTTCTCGAATGCCCTTTTCAAAAAACATACCCCCACAGGAGGTCTTTAAAAGCAGAGCACATGAAGAGGCGTTGGCAAGGCTTGAATACGGGGTGAGGGATGAGGACATGCTCCTCCTTACAGGTCCAATCGGTTCCGGGAAATCATTGACACTTAAATCATTCATCCATTCACTGGATACAAATCGCTATACCCCGATTTATCTACGAGGAAATAACCTCTCTGAAAGCGATCTGTTTAAAACTGTGCTTGTCGGCCTGGATATAAAGCCGCCCCATTTCCCTCAGGCCGCCAAACTACTGTTTTTCAAGACAGTCCCCGAACTGACAAAGAAACCTGTGATCATTATTGATGACAGTCAGGAGCTAAAGGATTCTGCCCTGTATGCCATAAAATCCATGACAAACTTTGATTATGATACAGACAATAAGATCACCTTCATCCTTGCAGGGCAGCCTGAGCTAAAGGCGATTCTGAAGCTGAAAAAGTTTCTTTCATTAAAACAGAGGATCCGTCTATTCTTTCACATGACTTCCTTAAGTCTTGAAGAAACATGCGGATACATTGATCACAATATTAAAATCTGTGGTAATCAGAACTCTATCTTTTCTGATGATGCGAAAAATAAGATTCACCTGTACTCCGAAGGTATCCCCAGAAAGATCAATTCAGTTTGTTATCGTTCGGTCCTCAACGCGGCAATAAAAGCACAAAGTATTATTGATCCGTCTAATATTATGCTTGAAGATCCTACAGAGTAGGATTTATTACTGGAAACGTTATATTAAAAATAAGGGTATCAAAGATCATCGCCTGGAAATTATTTCAGGCGATTTCTTTCATACCACGTTTGTCAAGTGTTGGCCATTTAGCCTGGCAGGGTTTGGCATCGGGTTCGGGCTGGGAACAATAGAAACTGAAAGATTACTATTGCGTGCAATTGATTATTCTTTTGTGGAAGATATATAAATATTTTACTGATGAAATAACCTTATAAGATATATTCCCAATATCCAATAGAATAATCAGGGTAAATAACTATTCAATAGATGAAACGTTTTCTCCGGTGTTCGAAAGCGATTGCCTCCCGGAAGAATACTACAACCCTTTATCGTTGGTGTGATAAATTAATGTACGGCTGTTCCAGGTAAAAGATCGAGTTCTACACCGAGAACATCACAGATCTTCAAAAAAGTCAGCATATGGTAGTACGATCTGCCTGTTATTCTTATCTGTTTTTGTGTATAATAATTTCAAATAAAAAAAGGAGTTGCTGTATGAATTTCCATGAACTTATTTCAGGACGGGAGAGTATCCGCGCTTACGATCCCG
>DAOVRB010000165.1 GCA_030628325.1 Methanomicrobiaceae archaeon
AGGTGGCGAGTGGTTAATCGTTTCAAATGCCTTTATATTTTCTCTCCTTGCTGCCGGTGCTGTTTTTGCGATGGCACGGTCGCAGGGCATGAACACGACGACCATGGTGCTCGGCGGGATTGCGATCATGTACCTTTTCTCAGCTGTTACTTCACTTCTGCAGTATATTGGAACTGCGGAGATGAACCAGGCGGTTGTCTTCTGGATGTTTGGGTCCATGGATAAGTCTTCATGGGGAAAATTAGGACTTGTAACCCTCATTCTCGTTGTCGTGATCCCGTATCTGATCTTAAAGGCATGGGACATAAACGCCCTTTCTGAGGGTGATGAGGTAGCCACGAGTCTTGGGGTGAACGTGAAACATTCTGTAACGGCATTCATGCTCCTGAGTGCGTTTATCACAGCCTCAATAATCTGTTTTACAGGAACTATAGGGTTTATAGGTCTTGTTGCGCCGCATATAACCCGGCTCTGTGTAGGCGTGGACCACCGCGTGCTCATCCCTCTTTCAGGACTGGTGGGTGCTGTTCTCCTCTTAACTGCAGACAGTCTCGCACGCACAATTATTGCTCCGACTATCCTGCCTGTAGGGATTATGATGGCATTTATCGGTGTGCCGTTCTTTATTTACCTGTTTATGACACGAAGGGGTGAAGGATGGTAACTCTGAAAGTTGACAAACTTTCATTTGGGTACTCCGGCAACCCTGTACTGGATAATATCAGTTTTGAAGTTGGAGAAGGTGAATTCATTGGTCTTGTGGGGGCAAACGGCTCCGGCAAGACGACCGCTCTCAAGTGCATCAACCGTATCATTCACCCTGAAGGGGGGCGTGTGGAGCTTGACGGCAGGGATATAAAAGAGCTTGACCGTCTGGAAATTGCCCGCAGGATAGCGTATGTTCCACAGTCAAATACCACAGTTTCTGCGGCAACGGTTTTTGAACTGATTCTGATGGGCAGGAGGCCGTACCTGAACTGGAAGGTCAGATCTGAGGATGAGGAGGCGGTCATAAACGCGATGGAAATGCTTGGAATTGAGATGTTCGCGTTCAGAAAAGTGAGGGAACTATCAGGAGGTGAGAGGCAGAGGGTGATGATCGCCCGTGCCCTTGCTCAGGGGGCGCCCCTGCTCCTGCTTGATGAACCCACAAGTGCTCTTGATATCAGAAACCAGATCGAGGTGATGGAACTGATACATGAACTTACAGAAGAAAAAAACATCTCGGTTGTCATGGCAATTCACGACCTGAATATGGCGGCCCGTTACTGTGACAGGCTTGTGATTTTAAATCACGGAAATATCCACTGTACGGGAACTCCGGGCAATGTCTTAACAGAGGAGGTAATCAGGGATGTATATGGTGTGGATGCGATGATTGGACAGGATATAGATAAAAACCCCTATGTAATTCCACTCCGTTCGCTTGGGAGATGAGTGGAGGGGTAGGTTTCTCCTGTGAATTCTCTGTCTGTTTTTCTCCTGCTGCACTGTGTATGCAGGGGTAATGTCCATTTCTGACCAGAGCAGATACCTGCTTTTGTGAAAACCGGCAGGAAAAGTACGAGAGAAATAACCCATGCCCACATTTTACTTTTGATTAGCAGGGAAAGAACAGAAAATGAGATAAAAAAAAGATACTGAGAACAAGTCGGGGGACTGTTTCCCATATCAGGAAAAGGTATCGTGAAGAAGGTCTTTTAAGGTACTTTGACAGAGAAACCAAGATCTGGTCAACCCAAAAAATATACGGAACGACATGGACTGAAAGAAGGAATGAAGAGAATAAAAAGATCAACTGGAAGTTTACACGGGAAAAGGCTAATGAAAAAATGTCAAAGTATTATGTATAAAAACTAAATTGTTGAGACACTAGCTGAATCAAAGTTCCGAACCTGTTTTTAAAAATGATAATTAAATCTGCTCAGTAGAGATGCAACTTTATCACTGGTTTTTTCATCTTTGCACAGTTGCACCTTACCGCCGGTTTCATCAAACAAACTATCAATAACATCAGGCACATCTGTCATTGCAAGCGGCGGACATCTGCATTTACAGCCATAACATTCAAGAATTCTAAAAAGTTTATAAACCTCCGGTGCCTCAAGGTTGTTTTCTTTTAACATATTATTATCAGAAAATACTTCATGCGGACTACCTCCGGCAACTATTGTCTTATTGAGAACAAAAACCCGGTCTGCAAGTTCTGAAACGGCATTAACATCATGCATGGCGACAATGGTTGTAATTCCCAGATCCCTGTTTAATTCATTAATGAGACTAATTATATTTGCCCGGTTTTTCGGATCGAGATTTGCAGTCGGTTCATCAAGAACCAGAATCTTTGGTTTCATTGCAAGCACAGTAGCAAGGGCTGCACGTTTTTTCTGCCCGTAACTCAGGTGATGAGGGACCCTGTCCTCAAAGCCGGAAAGTCCCACCGTTGCAAGTGCTTCTTTTACCCTTTTTTTTATCTCAGACTGTGAAAGTCCCATATTTGACGGCCCGAATGCCACATCGTCATAGATAGTTGGCATAAAAAGCTGATCGTCAGGATCCTGAAAGAAAACACCCACTTTATGAATGCGTTCACTGATAGGCATGGTTTTGACATTTTTCCCGAAAATGTACACATTATCCTCTGAACTTTTTATAGAGCCATTTAAATGCAGAAACAACGTGGTTTTGCCTGCACCATTCTCCCCAAGAATGGCTATACGCTCCCCTTCTTTAATTTCAAGGGAAATATTCTCAAGTGAAACTGTGCCATCAGCATACTGATGGTTTAAGTTCTCTATTTTAACAGCTTTTTTCATGAAACCATCACCGGATAAAGATGCAGCCCGAATGCCAGACTTATGATAATAATTCCGGCAAAATAATCCCTGCCGGTTATTAAAAACGGTGCAAATGAAACTGGTTTTCCGGTATAACCTTTTCCAATCATTGCGCTGTATACTCTTTCAGCCCGTTCGTAGCTTTTCACAAGCAGCATACCAACAAGATTTCCAATTATTAATAAACCTGACCTGTTTGCCCGGAACGTATAGCCTTTTGCCCTCATTGCACTCCATATGCAGATAAATTCATCAATCATGACAAAAATGTAGCGATATGTGAAAAGAAGTATCTGGATGATTGAATCAGGCACTTTAAGAAGAGCAAGTCCTTTAAGTGTAGTCTCAAATTTCTGGGACCCAAGCAGTGTTATTGTAAGAATGATAGCTGTAACCGACCGGATGGCAACAAGAAATCCAAAATAAATGCCCTCCTTTGAAATAGCAACCAGACCAAAAGACCAGAGAACTGTACCGGGTACTGTAAAAGGCATCAGAATAAGAATAGGAATTATAAAAACCAGAATCACTTTTACGCGGTTTAGAATAAATTTCAGAGGAAGGCGTGATAATAAAAGAATTGATATAGCTATAGCCAGTGAAAAAACTGCCATATCCATCTTCTCTACAAATACAACAGAAAAAATCAGAATGGTAAATGAAATTATCTTTGTACACGGTTCTAAACTGTGAATCGGTGATTTTAGATTTGCATATTTGTCTATATCAGGATAATACATCAAACTTCCTGCTTATTAATAAATTATTATCCTGATTCTATTTGTTCATTTTATGAGCTTTATAGATCATTGCAATTCCTGCAAGACCAGCCAGATACCCAAATCCGGCAATAATTTTGGCAAATAACGGAAGTTCAGCCCCGGCGGATCCTGTAGATGCACTTTCATTTAGATCAAGGTCCATTTTTGCACGGTGTCCCGTCTGTTCAACTTTGATACTATACTGCGTTACCTTGTATTCAGGTTCAAAAGTAAAAAATCCCTGGTCATCAGTCACTCCCTCCAGATAAATCTCCTTTTCACCATTATCTACAATATAAACGATTGTTTTTGCATCAGCCATAGGCATACCACCTTCATACCATGCCCGAATCATTACTTCATCACCGGAATCGCTGGAATCACCGGTTAGGAAAGCACCTATAAAGGCTTTATGTGCTGAAACAGGATTTATACAGGTAATGAAGAGCAGAAGGACAACACAAAGCAATACAAATGTTTTCATTCTTTTCATTTTTTTTCTCCTTTAAGTGGAATA
>DAOVRB010000231.1 GCA_030628325.1 Methanomicrobiaceae archaeon
GGATCAGTGTTGCAGGAGACCTGTGAACAGAAACCGAAGTGACTTTTCTGAGCCGGACTGTACCATGACAGTCTACACTGTTAACAAAAAACGGTCTGACAGGATCCGAATAATATGTCCCGAAATTGTCCAGTTCAGGCCTTGTAATATCGAAATTTTCGACCACAAAGTGTCCTATCGGAAGTTCCCTCCATTCCCTGCCGTCATAGACCGTTATTAGTGTATCACCGTGGAAACAGTTTCTTCGTTTTGCTGCGTGGAAAAAAGGATGGGCATAACCCACATCTGCCTTTGAAAAACCGATCAGGCGGCAGAGCACACCTGCACTTGTGTGTGGTGCAAGACCCATCAGGAGCTGGCCTACAATATCGTCACGCGTTTTTACATTGTAAAACGGCTCCATGCCGTATATTTTAACCAGCGTCTCATCGACAAAATTTGCCACTTTTACCAGCCAGTCTCCGCAGCCCTCAGAAACCAGAATATCCTGTACCCTGAGTTCGAGGACCTGTTCGCTGTCTGTCAGCGGGTCGCCATATATATCACAGGTATATCCCAGTGACAACAGTTTTTCAACAGAGACACCAATCTCACGTGGCCTGATATGTGTCAGCGGGAGATCAATCATATCGAACCGTGAGGTCCCGTCCTTGAAAACATAAATCTCCTGCACAGCCCGAAGAATTCCCTTTTCAATAGGTTCAACAGCCCGCTCACGTGAAATCAGGCCTTTTACACCCTTTACGAGTTTAATGTCTGCATCTCTCATATGCAGGTGACGGAGGGCTTTCTGGTATTCTTCCTTCACATTGATCTTGATCACCTGACTGCAGACACCTTCCACCCTGCAGGCCGGACAGACGCCGTCCACAACTTTCCTGTTGCAGCGTGGACATATAAACACGGGTTCGGTGTGAGCGCCGCATTCACAGATGTTTCTGTACGTTTCTTCCCCGCATTTTATACACCGCCTCTTCCCGATCTCGGTCATAATTGTGCCGCTGTCCTTGTTGGAGTAGGCCTTCTCTTTCGCAACTTCCTGAAACGAACGTCTTGAACCGCCTGCCTCCCCGACCGGAAACAGTGCATGTGGCGGCGGGCGCATCTCACGGGGTTTTGCTTTCCCTGGTCTGCCCATACGTGCCCCTATTCTTGTCCCCGCCTTTGAGCGCATCTTAAAACCTGAGAGGTGCATGACAAGTTCCAGAGGCTCTTCTGGCAGTTCACCATCCCACTGTTCCCTCATTTTAAGTTCAGTTGTGAGACCCAGGCAGGCAAGAAGAACCAGTGGCCTGTCCGGAATAATATTTCCGTCCACAACCCTGTGCGGAACAAGCAGTTCTTCAAGTATCGCTTTTGCCGGACCTTCGAGAGGCAATGTTAAAATCCCCTGTTTCATCTCCCCTGTCTTAGAAACAGAGCGTGCAAGTTCAGATATCTGCCCGCAGGTGATGTCATCCCACATATACATATATTCGGGGTGCAGAAATGCCCCTTCAGATGTCATTTTGATCGCGTCTTTCTCGTTTTCCGGGTGCTTTTTACCCCCTTCAAGCATCCACCACTCCTCACAGTAGGCTGGCGGGATGAGCATGTGGTTGTTCTCAAGGAACTCACCATAACTGACAAGCATCTCTCCGACGTCAAGAATCTCTGCAACGCTATCCGTCAGTTTCATTGCTTCATCTTTATCGTCAACGCGTAACACATCACCGTTCTTCAGCTTCACTGTCGGCCCTTCAATCGTATCCACAGGACAGACACCTGTTGCCTTTCCCGGACGTTCTACCTTCATCTGTGTTCCGACTGCAAGGAAATCCCCAAGAATGTGCAGGCTTGCGGGGCTGTAACCTGCAGCTGCAAAGCCTGTGTTCCGTGCACGCCCGTATCTGAGCCTGAAACCGCCTTTCCTCATTGGGTATCCGAAAACAGGACGACCGCCAATCAGGTCGCGGATATACTTGTCTTTTGGTTTAATAACCGGAATACCGCCCTTTGTCTCTTCTTCATCATCATCACCGCTCTTTGATGAAGCACCTGCTACAATCTGTTCAAGCCAGTCCCAGCCTTCCATTTTGACCTTTTGTACGGTCTTCTGGATCTTTGGGGCCTTTAATGCCAGACCTTCTGCCACTACAAGTGCCATACCGCCTCTGACGATATTTGTCTCCACCCGTTCAAGATTGCGGTAACCAGAGACCTCCACACGTTCTGTCGGTTCCCCATCAATACAGACAGGACAGTTCCTGATAATATGTCTTAATTCATCATCGCCCGGCAGGTACTGGAGGCTCATTATTGAGTTGTATCTTTTCACCTCTTCCACATACCGCTCAATTTCCTCCTCACGGGGTATGTATCTGTTCAGTCCGAGTCCCTTTCTGACATAATCCCCCACAAGAACGGAAAGTGCCTGAGCGGTACCGCCGGCACTCCTGATGGGTCCCGCATAGTAGATTATCAGGTAATCTGTCCCGTCATCGTTTTTGCCAATTCCCACCTTTGCAATCCCTTCTGTGGGTGCGGCAACAACACCCTCGGTCAGTAGTGCCATTGACGCCCTGATGGCATGATCGAGAATCTCTTCTCGATTGGTCTCGCCGAACTTTTTTGCGATGAAATCATCGCCTATTTTGAATGAGACCTCCTCACGTGACATCTCCTCTCCCAGTTCCCTGAGCCTTGCCGCAACGCCCTTATAACCGAGGAGCGCCTCAACCCTGTCTGCGAGATCGTTTGCCACCGGGATCTCCACATCTGTACTTGGGTCAAAACCCTTATTTCTGGCTTCTTTTGCAATTTCAATCGCTGTATTTAACCTTTCTTCAAGCGAATTGAAATATGCATCCATTGTGGGTGAGACCTCCATGGTGTTACGTTTGATGAGATTGGATTTTAGTGTTGTGCAAGGGTTATGCACTGCAGAATAACTGCCTGAAGTGGTAAATACAGATTCTGCTTTATGAATGGCGAAAAAAACCGCAGGAAATGTCACAAATCCATGCATGTTGCTCCTGTCACCCCGGCGACACTGTATCGTATATCGTATATTTAACACCCATAACTAACACAATACAATAAGCAGATGAGACACGTCTTCATCCAATACAGATCCACCCTCAACCGGAGTTTTAAATGTATAGTGTTCGCAGTTATTGTATCGGAAAGGCTCACGAAGAGGCCATAAAAACCATCCTCAAAAGAGGTATTTACCTTGTGACAGAGGATGGCGAAAAGACACTCGAAATGGATGAGCCACTCAATATTCACGTAAAGAATCCGTTTACTGACTACATGGTCAGTCCCCATAACATGTTTGGCCA
>DAOVRB010000244.1 GCA_030628325.1 Methanomicrobiaceae archaeon
AGCAGAAGTACTCGCAGAAGCTCTCCTCAAATCCGCTGATACGTTCTACACAGTCACGGGTTATCCTGTGACAGAACTCGCAGAACTTTTACACGCCGAAATGACAGTCAATGAAAAGACTGCCATGGAATATGCACTTGGAGACTCCCTTTCCAAAAAACGGTCAGTAGTTATTGTCAAAAATGTAGGCTTAAACAACTGTGCTGACCCCTTAATCAACGCAACCACCCAGGGCCTCATCTCAGGAGTTCTTCTCATAGCAGGTGATGACGTGGATGTCATCAGTTCACAGAATGCACAGGACTCAAGATATTATGGTGAAATTGCCCAGGTACCCGTATTTGACCCGGACAGGGAAACGATAGGAATATCTGCCGAGACTGCACTGCAGGCATCAGAGACATTTTCAAGAGTCTCAGTTATCAGAGTTACATCACATCTGCTGGAAAAGAGAGCTGACAGGAGAACCTCTCCCCGCAGAGATGGAACGGGCCTGCTTGCAGACAATGATCTGACAATGTCTGGCAGGGCAGACCATGCAGACAATATTACAAACGAGATCTTTGAATGGGCACAGAAGTCCCCCGTGCCACTTGCATACCCGCCCGGAGATGATTACAGCGAAAAGATGGATCAGGGGAGCAGAAGACCGTATTACAGAGAGCACAGGCATCTATTGCCTCCTCCCCGGCACACAAGACCGGAGACTATGACAGAACGCGGGTTTGCACGCACCCTCTGCAGAGGATGTCCGTTTCTAAGCGTTCTTGCTATCATGAAAGAGAAGGGCCAACAGGCGGTCTGTGATATAGGCTGCTCACTGCTTGCAAAAAACCCGCCATATAATATAGGGATTGCAAGCTACGGACTGGGGTCCTCAATCGGTGTCGCTGCAAAAAGCACGGGAATTGCACTCTGCGGAGACTATGCACTCCTGCACTCAGGCATTAACGCACTGATTGACGTATATGAGAAAAAAACACCCATGATTTGCATCATTCTCAAAAACAACAGAATGGGAATGACAGGAGGACAAAAGACACCTGACATTATGGATTACATCTCCTGGACCAGACCTGTTCTCATCCGGGCAGATGACCATGAAGCCGTATCAGAGGCACTTGTTCCTGAGAACAGACCAAAAACAGTGGTAATAGAAGGTACCTGCCCGGAGGGGGCTCTATATGAAACAGTGGAATGTTGAGATTTGTGATGTGACCCTGCGTGACGGGGAACAGACACCCGGCGTATCGTTTTCCTGCGAAGAAAAGATAGAAGTTGCTGAGATGCTTGATGCAACCGGAGTTGAAGTGATTGAAGCAGGTTTCCCGGTAGTGTCACAAAACGAGGCCGAATGCATCAGAAAAATTGCAGACCTGGGTCTTGACGCAAAGATTTGCTGCCTCTCAAGAGCACTAAAAGGCGATGTTGACACGGCAATTGATGCAGGTGTTGACCTTGTGAGCATATTTATTGCCACATCAGACCTGCATATAAAGCTCAAATACAGGCGCCCCCGTGAGGAAGTGCTGGAAAATGCTCTTGAAATGATCGAATACGCAGTGGATCACGGCATACAGGTGAGATTCGCTGCCGAGGATGCATCCCGCACTGATATCGCTTTTCTTAATGAAATGTACAGGAAGGGGGCAGAATATGGTGCAGCATACAGCAGCTTTGCCGACACTGTTGGATGCGTTATACCTCCTGAAATGGAAGAGATTACAAAGCAAATCCTTCCGGAACTAAAAAATAAATTCTGCATACACTGCCACAATGACATGGGTTGTGCAACGGCAAATACCCTCACTGCGGCAGCCTGTGGCGCATTCCAACTCCATACAACCATAAACGGCATAGGCGAACGTGCCGGAAACGCAAGTCTTGAAGAGGTGCTTGTCGCCCTTCGCATGAAAGGTGATATCGACCGCTATGACCTGACAATGCTCCCTGTACTCTCAAAAAAGATAGAAGAAGTATCAGGGATAGAAGTCTCAAAAACAAAGGCGATTGTCGGAAGAAATGCCTTTGCACATGAAAGCGGCATTCATATTGCAGCCATCATCAAAGACCCAAAAACCTACGAATACATAACACCTGAGATGGTTGGTGCCGAACGGAAGTTCGTTCTCGGCAAGCATACAGGCAGACGGGCTCTTGAACACATCGCACAGACTCTCGACTGTCAGCTATCCCCGGATGAAAGTGACTGGGTTCTTTCTGAAGTGAAAAAACAGAGTGAGGGTAAATGCCGTATTACCAGAGAGATACTGCTCTCAATAATAAAACAGTCAAAGGAGCATAAAAATGAGAACACTTTCTGAAGAGATACTGGGCGCTTCTGCAGGAGAATACGTGGACAGGGAAGTTGATCATGCCTTTGCTCATGATGGTACAGGTGTGCTTACTCTTGAGGCGTGGAAACAGATGGAGGTCAACACCATTGCACGCCCGGAGAACCTGCACATTCTCTTTGACCACATAACGCCTGCCAACAACAGTACAACCGCCGCACTCCAGCATGAAATCCGGGACTTTGCAGGTGAACGTGGCATTCACTTCTCTGATATCGGCGGTGGTATCTGCCACCAGATTATGAGTGAGGGCATCATCAGACCCGGAGATATTGTTGTAGGCGCTGATTCGCATTCCTGCACAGGAGGAGCATTCGGTGCTTTTGCAACCGGTGTCGGTGCAACAGACATGGCCGCAATCTGGGCATCAGGCAGTACATGGTTTCGGGTGCCGGAGACAATCGGCATCAGCCTCACTGGAAAACTTAGTGGTGCTGTTGAAGCAAAGGATATTGCGCTTACCTATGTAGGAAGGCTCGGAATGGACGGAGGCACCTACAAAGCACTTGAATTCACAGGAGACGGGACCGACTTGCTGTCCATGGAAGAGAGACTGACACTCTCAAACATGGCAGTTGAAACCGGTGCAAAAACAGGGCTCTTCTATGCTGACAGTATTACCCGGAAGTACCTCTCTGAATTTGGGTGCGATGCTGAGGAACAGGCCGTACCTGACTGTACTTATTCCGCTGAAATCACAATTGACCTTGACAGTCTGGAGCCGGTCCTTGCTGTCCCCCATCGGGTTGATACAATTGCCCCTGTTGAAAAATTCAGTGGAACATACCTTGACCAGGTATTTGTAGGGACATGCACAAACGGGCGGTACGAGGATCTGGAGAGGTTTGCAGCAATCGTCCGCGGGAAAA
>DAOVRB010000048.1 GCA_030628325.1 Methanomicrobiaceae archaeon
GGTGTGACAATTCTCCTTTTTTGTTTAAGTGGTATTTTATGGATTTCAATCCACACACCCGTGAAGGGTGTGACGCGGCGCGCGCTCTTTGTCGTCTCCTTTAGGGAATTTCAAACCACACACCCGGGAAGGGGGTGACGTGACATAATTTACCTCATTTTACATGGTTAGCATATTTCAATCCACACACCCGTGAAGGGTGTGACTCTTCAGTAGAGGAGGACAAGCCAAACATTTTTTGATTTCAATCCACACACCCGTGAAGGGTGTGACTTGCGTGTTGCGTGTTGCGGAAAGTTGGGAAAGGATTTCAATCCACACACCCGTGAAGGGTGTGACTCGTCTGCGAATACCTCTCCGAAGCTTCAAACCAATTTCAATCCACACACCCGTGAAGGGTGTGACCACATTTTTTACATTTTTTAGGTCGATTTAGATATATTTCAATCCACACACCCGTGAAGGGTGTGACCGTAAACAAATTAAATCCACGTCACACTTTTACAAAAAATATGACTAAGAATATAATTGAATTACAACATATAAATATGGTTTGGGGTGCGACATCGTCTTTAATTTATTCTATATAATTTCATTATTGCATCACAGGATTTTTCAATAGCAATCCCAAATCTGAAAAGAGATCAACCACAGAACGCAAAAGAATATAAACAAAACATTGATTTTTCCCGCGAAGATCCCCGGGAAAATATGTTCACTACAGGTTCGCAGAGATTATGTGATTAATATACCTTCTGGATTATATCCCTCTTTTGCACCATAATGCTCCACTCTCCTCTTCCAGTTTTTCCCCAAATAATAAAATCTGAGACTGTCTTTATCCTCATCTATAATACTGCACAAAGTGTGTTTAAGATTTGCAAACTGGGCAGGATCTAAAAGACACTCAAATACAGAATTCTGAACTCTCTGACCACGATTAACACACTCTTTTGCTACTTTCCTGAGTCTCTTCTTCCCGTCTTCAGATACTGTACTTACATCATATGTGATCAACACCATCATAACAAAAACCTCAATTCATGAAAAACGGTGGGTATCCATCAATATCTCCACGCAGGAAGCGAGCCATCAACATGGCCTGAACATATGGAATCAAACCAACTGATATCTTCTCATTCAGATACGGATGCATAATCTTATCCTGCTTCCTCTTTTGCCAGGCACCAAGGATCTCTTTCCTCCCCTTGTCAGTCATTATAACACCGCCATTCTCCTTCTTCACAAAATCCCTTCCAGTCAATTGCTTCAGATTCACCATATTAAGCGCAAGACGATCAGCCAGAAACGGACGTAACTCTTCCATCATATCAAGTGCCAGACTTGCTCTGCCTGGTCTGTCCGTGTGAAAAAATCCAACATATGGATCAAGACCAACAGTCTCCAGAGCTGACTCAATATCATGAGCAAGCAATGTGTAAAAAAAAGACAACATTGCATTCATATTATCAAGAGGAGGCCTTCGGTTCCGGTTAGACAGGTAGAAATCATCTTTCTGCTTAAGAATCAACTCCTCAAACACAGAAAAATAAAACTTTGCACAATTTCCCTCAATACCACGAAGAGTATCCAGACTATTGCAATCATCAATATTCAGTAGATTATTGATGAGCAAATTATCCACTGTTCTAATCCTGCCACTGTCAATTACATCCCCATGATCACGGATAGCTCTTCCAAGAACAGTTCTGCAATTTACAATCTTCCCTATGATAAAACCCTTTGAAATATCCAGTGACTCTGTGGCATTATCTGCTATACGATACTGAGTCCTTCTAAGCAGAACATTCCCACGAACTTTCCCATTAACCCTTGCCAGAAATTTACCATATGGACTCAAAAATGATAGACCAACATTATTTTCCACACACAACCTCATCAGCTGAGGACTTGCACCCATATACCCAAAACAAACGATGGCTTCAAGATTATGTATGGGAATGCGGAATTTCTCCTCATTGTAGAGTTTAACAACTACATTCTCCCCCTCTTTGAATAGATAAGAATCCGGAGTCGTCACATACAATGTATTTAACAATCTCTTCATGATAACATACCATATTTGATTATGATGAGAGCCCTCTGTCCAATGTGACACTCCATTCAGACATCTTTTTCACATGCACTCATCACATGTTTCCGGACATATTTATCGACAGAAACTTTTTTCTTTGTCAGTTTTGGCACACACACATCCACAAGAGAACACAGTTTGCAGTTGCGGGATTTTTCAGCAACGGGTGTAACCCCTTTCCTGAAAAGATCATGCATCTCATCAGCCAGAGAGCAAACAAGAGTTCTCAGTTCATCGGTTAGTTTAAGGTGAATCCTTCTGCGAATTTCATTATAGTAAAAATCAGCCTTACATATCCTGACATCAAACATCTCTTCCAGACACATTGCCTGTGCGCACAACTGAACTTCATCACGCTCGTCAATCTTTGGTTTACCCCTCTTGTATTCTACGGGATTCATCCGCCACAGACCTTCATGACCCGGAATCTGTATGCCGTCTTCAGAGCGTATATACTCAATAACATCAGCCACACCATACAAACCAAGATTGTGAGATACCAGAGGAAAAGCTCTTGAAATTACAACATCGCCCCTACTCTCTGTAAAATAAGGCTCATCCACTCGTTTATGCAAAAAGTGACCCTCTACTGTCCTCAGATTGTCCTCCCACTGGCGTTCAATATGTATCAGGGCCCATTGACGCTTACAAAAATGAAAATGTTGTATGCCGGACAACGAGAGCAAGTCGTCATCAGCATATCTCTTTTGAATCATAATTTTTCAATCATCTCAACGCCGTCTGGAATTTCATCCGAAATAGTGACCCTGTAATCCGCAAAAGAACGCGGCGGTAGATCACCGTCTAAGATATTCTCTACCTTAATTTTGTCAAACAGGATGTGCGACTGGCAACATCCGAGCTCATTCTTATGTTTGAAAATTATGAGTTTACGTGCAGACATCTTTCCCCTTGATGCCGAGTGATCATGCTCAAACATATTTATCAGACTATCCCAGAGAAGCTCAAGATCATCTTCATTAAACTTGGTAGTTTTTTGTGCCAGATTTGCAGAAATATAACCCTCTGTGCGGTATAATGCATAAGGAACAATCTGTTTTTTACCCATCGTCTGGCCTTTTTCAGTATCCTCAACTTTTGTAACGGCAAGACGAGTAACTGTAATCTCCTGCTGGTAAATCGGATCAATACTGCGACCAAAATTGAGCTGAACAGGCCCTCTTACCTGCCCGCAGTTGACCTTGGTGGTCATTACAGCACCAAATGTCCGTATGTCAAAGAAATTCCTGCACATGAATTCCGTCAGTTTTGCATCTGTTGGCTTCTTTTCGCTGGGCTTAATCTTAAGTTCGTCGTAAGCTTTCTTATTCTGTAAATTCAGGACAGCTCCGGATTTAACATAAATTTCATAACCCTGTTCTTCGTTTTTGACAATCTCAGTATAATCCCTGATCTTCCGCTTAAGGCATACATCAGTCACTATACCATGTCCGGTCTGAGGATCAATTCTTGGCATGTTACCCATATCGGGATCGCCATTTGGATTTCCATTCTCAACATCAAACAACAATACAAATTCATAACGATTCTTGATAATTTCACTCATAAATTACTCCTCCTTGCCGGAACTGTTCTTTTCTTTCTTAGTGTAATTTGCTTTACGCTGGTGGTAATATCCAAGCATAAACATCCCCTGTTCTTCTAAACCCAGGTATTTGGGAAATTCATCAACACCTAATAAAATATCCTCTATGGACTGACTGGATTTAAACCCCCAGTCAGATTTAGCTATGTGGTGCTGTGCAAGTTTAAGCAAAACAGGAAAAACAACAGATGGGGTTGCCGACGCACTGCTGAAGTACTTACTGTTTATAGTACTGCCCATACTCTTGTTCGTTTCACTCTGAACCTTCTCAAGTACTGCAAATAACCTTCCAAGCCGGTATGGCACATTTGAACTGTCTTCATTTAAATTCATTGTAATCAAATCCTCTTTTATATTTATTGAACCCGATCTCGCAAGCCTGAGCAAATAAGCTTTGATAAAACCGGCTCTGACACGATTAATTGATCTCTCAACTTTCACACGATTTAGTATCGCACTGTACATCTGAATAGGGTAGGTCGTGTTATTCAGGATCGATCTCATGATAAGACCGCCAAGAATCGGTGAGGCCTTTCTGTCAGTAGAACTCTTGGCAACGGTCTCCATCAGCAGATGGTATATCGAGGGATATTTTGGCTCTGAATCGTTTCTTACAATTTCCATATCCAGATGATGACTCCCCACCTTCTCAAGAAAATTTCCAAAAGTGTCGAGATACCAGAACCGTATCGCAAGTCTTGCATTGTTGGGGGACAGACCAAGGATGTAAAATTTAGTATCCGGATCAACTGCAATCTCATCTTTATTCAGGTGCCTGCCGCTCCTGATCTTACTGAGAATATCCTCCATTGTTTTGAGGGTTTCCTGATCCCGTATTCTGGAATCATCGGCAGATTCATCTGTTTTCTCTTTGTTTGTTTCTTCACGGGGAGCAAAAAAGAAGTTTGCAAAATCCTCATAAGACCTGTCACTGGTTTCGGCCCAGAAAACAACCATTGTATCAGCTATCCGAATCCGGTTATCTTTGTTTGCAAGAAGATAATTCAGTGCAGTAGTGTACTTAAACATTGAAGATTCACTAACTGGTGCATTGTAACTCTGTTCTTTATTATAAGAGCAGAAAGCCGGCTTATTGAATGTAACAAGTGGAGCACCGGAAGAATGAGTGCCAATTACTCCTCTTATTTTTTGATGCACCTTGGATATTGGTTCCATCTCTCCACTGACAAGACACTGAGATATCTGACCCTCGCCGTCTGTTTTATGAGACAGATAGTTCTCCCACGCCTCCCTCCCGACACTGTTCTTGTGCAGGTAGTTCCCTTCACATTCAAACACAAAATTCACACTGCCAAGGATATCATCCTTATACTCTATGATCTTTGGATTTTCAAGGAAATTCTCCGGATTCCAGTTATCCAGAAACCGAAGGAATCCTCTGATTCCAGAGTCATCCGTATTGTCCAGGATCTGATGCTGAAACTCTCTAAACTTCTCAAAACACTCATTTGAGTGTTTGGAGACAACAGTTGCCGCACCGTCAACATCTTCAAGAAGAGAAACGTACGCAGATCTGTCACTCAGCATTTTCTCTTTTTTTTCTCCTTTTACCTTTTCAATACCAAAGACATACTCTGACTTATCAGATGCAAAATATGGTGCTATGCCACTGGAACGGGATTTTTGTAAGGGCACCTCCATCCTCTTCGGTTTCGGTTTTTTGTCATCGCTCCTTTGATCAACAATATGTGACAACTTGCCATCGCGTGAGATAACAAGTACAAATGAGATATTTGCACTGCTATAGCCTGGTCTGGATATTGATACACTCTCATCATTCTGCAGTATGTCGTAATACTGGCACAGAGATTGTATAATCAAGATACACCACCGTAACACAAACACTTCTGAATATCGATCACTCCGTCAACCATACCTGCCCTGAAGAAGATGGCCTTCATATTGTCGGAAAAATCAATATCATAAAGCATAAATCCAATATCTCTCTCGCCAGTAATACCGGACTTTGTGATCTCTCCTTCAATAAATGCAAAATTGGCAGGAAACTCACGGCACCCCAGGTACGGGTTGTGGAAACACTGTCCCTTCCTCATCCTCCGGAGTGCAATATTGTAATGCTTTTCAACCCTGTCATCAGGGCCCGCTTGATCAGTCATCTCAAAATGAGCCTCTATACAGTAACAGACATTGCGCAGCAGAAGAGAAGCCCTCTGGACACGATCCTCTTCAGAGTTCTGATATAGATAAACATCATGCCCGCCTAATGCAGATTTGACTTTATTTGCAGAGATCTTACCCAGCACCTCATTTCTGCGAATATTATCAAATCTGATCTCATTCATCACATGAATCCTGTCAATCTTCCATACGATCGCAGGCTTCCAGTATATTGCCTCAAGGATGCCCCTTGCGGCCGATGGGGTCATCACATCGTAGCTGACACGCTCAACCTTCATCTCCGGTCGCGTAAAACAGGCATAATCACCCCATACTTTTAATTTAATTCCATAACCTATGACAATCACCTCCTCATGTTGTCAACAATCCACAAAAAACTCCATCGGACGATCCCTTTGAAAGGCCGGTTTCCTCAGAGTAAAGCAATTTATTATTCAGAACAGTATATCTGTCACCAACAAGATCTAATACTCCCGACTTTTCCAGTTCTTTAAACTCATTCGGGTAGATGTTAACAGTATAACCCTGCAGTCCCCTTCCAAAATTCTCTGAAAATCCAGTCTCACGAATCTTTTGGATATTAGATCTGACGTTGTCATCGTAAGGAATAATTACATCCCTTGTACCATCATCAATCAGACTGAATTCATCACTTACATCCTCAAATGGCAATGCAAATGGGAATGCACGATCATTGCATTTTTTTTCAAGTAACAATAATATCTTCTTCTTATCAAGACCCTCATCTCCTTCATAGAAATACAGTTTCCTGAAATACGCATCCACAGCTGACAGTGCCATCGGATCATCATAATCATTACAGACCATCTCACCAATCTCTGCAATACGCCGCTGCCAGCTCGTTGACTTTCCATAACTCTCGGTCGATTTAAATACGAAAACTTCTCCTGACTTTGACCTCCCTTCACGATTACATCTCCCTGCTGCCTGGCAAATAGAGTCAACACCGGTTAATGCCCTGTAAACAACCGGAAAATCAATATCAACACCGGCTTCGATAAGCTGCGTCGAGACTACACGGCATTTATGACCTTCTTTCAGCAACCCCCTGATCTCTTTCAGTTGCTTTCTTCTGTGCACAGGACACATTCTGGCACTCAGATGATAGCAATTTCCAGTCTCAGAAAGTCTGTCATACAATTGTTTTGCATGATTTCGGGTGTTAACTA
>DAOVRB010000314.1 GCA_030628325.1 Methanomicrobiaceae archaeon
ATTGATAGCATTGCGCGAGATGAATGTGATCACCTGTCGCCGCTTCTCTTCCATCTTCTGCCTGCGCTGTTCGGCAGTGAGATTAATTACCCCTTTCTTTATGATACGTTCTGCAATCAGCTCAAACTCTGTGGTGTCAAAGACCTTTTTTAAGGACTCTTCGGATGCCTTTGTACCTTTTGATGAATTTTCAAAGACATAGAGTGCTGCGACCACATCCTCGATATTAACATCCGCACCCTGCCTCACCATGGCTGCCATATCAGGATCAACAAGAAGCTCAAATTTCTCCCCGTGGCTTTCCAGACGAGCCACCACTGCCTGTTCCAGAGGTATCATAAACAATCACCCTTACTTAGTTTCTTCAGATTTTTCAGATTCTTCAGACTCTTCCTGATTGAATTTTTCAACGTATTCTTTCACTTCATCCCGGCTCAGCTTGCGGAATTTCGGATCACTCACAGTAATCAGACCAATTTCGACAGTATTCACATCAAACTTGCCTTCGGTAGCGGCATGAAGTGCCCTGAGGCCAAGCAGTATAGCTTCAGAGTAAGGGATCTCCTCGCTATAACTCTCATCAAACACCTTCATTACTGCAGGACGTCCCATACCAATTGCGGTTGCCTTGTATTCAAGAAGAGTGCCTGACGGATCAGTCTCAAAGAGTCTTGGAATACCGTCACTTACACCTGCAATCAGAAGAGCAGTACCATATGGACGGGCCCCCCCAAACTGCGTGTAGGTCTGCATGTGGTCACAAAGTTTCTTTGAGAGTGTTTCTAAATCTATTGCTTCATTATATGAAACACGGTTTATCTGCGCCTCCACACGGGCACGGTCAACCAGTGCACGGGCATCTCCGACAAGACCGGATGACGCCACTGCAATGTGGTCATCTATTTTGAAAATTTTCTCAATCGATGACTGTTCAAGCAGACGTGAACTTACCCTTTTATCCACTATCAGGAGAACACCATCACTGCATTTTATACCTACAGCAGTAGTGCCTCTTTTCACCGCTTCCCTGGCATATTCCACCTGATAAAGGCGCCCATCAGGGCTGAAAACCGTAATAGCCCTGTCATAACCCATTTGTGATTGCATTGGCTGCATTATAATATCTCCATATCTCTGTTGGTAAAATTCAATTTTTCCTGTTTTCTAATATCATTCTGAAACAAATCAACCTTTTCCCGTGAGTAATAATATGCTGCGTATTTTTGTCCTGATGACACATAAATATCTGTTTCTGATATTACAGGTAATGAACGGATACGTTTCCTGAGTGCATGCAGCGTACCTGATGTTGCAACAGGGCGAAGGGAAAGGTGATTTCCATTAACCCCGGTCAGAGTAACCATGCCTGCTTCAAGCATCTTTTCAGTACCACGTATACAGCGTACCACAAGGTAACCATTATTACAGGTGATCACTGCCATCTCTATCTCTGACGAGACGGAATCACCCCACAGAGAGGTCAGAGCATCCAGCAGTGCATAATACATCTGTTTCGGATCTATATCACAATAAAACGGATGAATGGATGCAAGAACATACCTCCGGTTATTACGCAGAGTCGGCGGCCGGGGTTTCATTCCTCAATCACCTCTACAACCTTTGCCCGGTTGAGAAGTCTGCTGACATTTCCCATGGCATAACCCACCCCGTCCTCATCAAGACCAAAAATACTGCAGAGAGACATAATCCCTCTTTCTGATCTTAAATCAAGATATGAAGACGCATTGCTTGATATGGTAAGAGGAAACTCATACCTGTTGTGAAGTCTCATCAGATCAGAATAGCACTGAAACACTTTCTGCCGCGCACTCCCGCGTTTATAAATCAGAGGCCGTATATCAAGATCAACAGCAACCGTCTTCTCAGCGGCAGTCCTTGCAGCTACATGATCAAATGAATTTTTACGGACCCTGTGCACACCACGGAGAATGTGTATGCCATTATATGAAACAGCTGCACGGTTAAATGCTGCATCACCGGCATCCACAATTACCACATCTGCCTTACCCGAATATTTCTTTACCTTCCTGATAACAGCGTTTATCGGATTTTCATGGATAATCATACCTGAATATACATGAATCGCAGCATCGGGCACAGGATCTGAGAGCCCTGTGCAGACAATGCTGTCAAACCCAAGTTCCTTTGCCTCAAGAGCAAATCTTCTTACAGAAGTATCTCCTGCCGGGAAAGGGTGTACACAGGCGTCTGTGCAGTTAAATTCATTCTGACTCATGATAACTCCAAAACAGTATAAAACAGGTATAACACTTACACATCAGGCTCTGTTTAATGAAAACGTGCATGACCTCTCAAGGTCACGCACTGTTTGATGAAAATGGCATTTGCCACTTTCATGCTAAACGTGCATGACTCGCGTTGTGTCAGGCAATGTTTGATGAAAATGGCACCTGCCACATTCATGCTAAGTGGCAATGGCCACAGCCATGCCAGGTCACAATCGTATTTTTCAGACTGAATAGCAGACACAAGATTCATGCCGGATCCACTTTCAGTCATCAGTAACCCCCTGCCGGTATCGCTCAGGATA
>DAOVRB010000276.1 GCA_030628325.1 Methanomicrobiaceae archaeon
ATGACCATACAGCCATGATGCAGGCACTGGCCACCGGTTGCACCCTTTCTGTCAATCAGAAGAACATCCTCTCCTGCCGTTCCAAGGTGTACTGCAGCGGTTCTGCCTGCAGGTCCGCCTCCGATGATAACTACTCTGTTAATATCAGATGATTTCGGTATCATCGTCCATCGGTTCGCTGATGAGTTCGCCGGTTACCGCGTTTATCTCAACAATCTGATTTCCGCGGATCTGCCAGATCGGTACATATACAAGATTCATATCAAAAGTAATGTCTTTTCTGTCTGGTTTGACCACTTTGGTTTCATAGGAGATGGTGTCACCTTCAGTCTGGCTTGTACGGACTGTTTTTGTGAGTCTGGTAATAATTTCAGAAATGAATTTTTCCTTAACCTCTTTACCGTCTGTTTTTGGAGAAATCACCTCTGAATCAGGAGGTACGTGATCTGTATCATATATCGAAGTCCCGATCTCTGTTTTCAGGCCGTTAATTGCATTAATTGCCCCCTTCTCGTCTGATTCAAAGCTGATTATATATTTGTTGAATATTTTTTCCCCTGTACTTTTGCACTCATACACCCAGTACGGAAGGAAACGACATTTTATTGTTCCCTTAATGCCCGCGATCTTTTTTGCCTCTTCTTCTGTCACTGTTATGGGGAAGTGGGGGATTTTTGGACCGGGAAGCACTTCAGGTTCAGGTTCTGCTCTTGGCTGAGTACTCCTGGATTGGGACGTCTGTGTCAGGTTTAGTTCCAGTTCGTAGTCTAACACATCGGCAACTGTCGCCTCTCCTGCATATTTTTCAAGTTCCTGCTCTCTCCAGCATATGCAGTTACCCGAATTTACACTTATATTTGTGGTAAAGAGAAGTTTTGTACACTCCTCTGGCCCGAAGTCCAGTTGTATGACATAGCGGCGTTTGTTATATGCTTCGATCTCTCTCTCGTCATTGGAACAAAGTACGACTATACCTTCATCGCCTCTGGTAGCAGAGAGATCTATCTGTTCATTGTCGTCCACATCAAATGACGCTGATTCCAGTATATGCCGGATAGCTTCTCTGGCCCTATCCCTGTTCATTATGATTAAATGTGAGATAAAAGTATAGAACTACTTTTCTATCTGATTCGCAACCGGAAATCCGGGTGGGGCAACTATAGTCGAAAACCACACTTCATTCATAGAGTCGGCCACATTCCAGTATCAAATCATAGTCGAATTGTTCTTTATTCCGGAGGGGTAAAGAGAGCAGAGTGGGAAGACCCCGGTCTTCAGGGCGAGGGAGGCAGTTCACTCCTGTCTGTGATGTACCCCAAGGTGTGTCTGTATAAACTCCCAGTAACTGTTAAAGAACCTGACAAATCCGGGAGATTCGGAGTACAGGGCGGTAGGTGTGAGGTCAGTTGTGCCCATAATGACCAGGACACGTTTTGAGTCAATAATAAAAACCCCGCTAATATCTCCTTTTCCAATTGGTTCCGGTGGATGCTCCGGGATAAGTATTTCCATCCCCTCATATGTCTGAAAAACGCTGTTATCCGGAGAATTTGTAATGATTACTGCTTTGATCTTCTTTTCTTCGAGTGTATCTGCGATATACGGCCCAAAGAACTGCCAGTTACAGAGTGCTCTCAGATCACTCTCTATATCCGAGGTAAGGTCTGACAGTTTGTTTAAGATGTTTTCCATGCCAGAAATACTCCAGATAAGTTCCTGGTTCCCCCTTCCGGTCTCTGTCTTTTTCTGATATATTTTATTTAGTGCCTCCTTTGAGAGTTCTGCGTCTTTCTCAATGCCCTTCATCAGGCTGGTGATGCCTTCATCCGGGGGAGTTGCACGAAACTGTTTTGGGGTGGTGTTAGAGATGTTTACAAGATTTTTCTGTGCCAGGCGATCCAGGACCGGGTATACAGATGCGCGTGGCACTCCTGAGATTTCATGTATCTCTGTTGCGGCAGAAGGGCCATCCACTCTTAGCAGTGCAATATATACCAGAGCCTCGTATTTGGTTAAACCAAGGGATTTGAGGTACTCTCTTATAGCTGATATATCTTCAGAATTTTGTGACATTGGCATACTACTATATATACTTCAGAGAGATAAGTGTTGTTATAAAAAAAACAACAGGGAATGATAAATGAATAATCATAAGTTTTTGATACTTACAGTTCTCCTTGCTATCTGTATATGTATAGCAGTACCTGTCTCTGCAGGTGAAAAATATCTATACGGAAAACCCGAACTCACCGGAGTCATCTCAGGAACAAACGAGTTTTCGCCGGGTGACGAAGTTGACCTTACAATAAAAGTGGAAAATCAGGGCTTAAATACTGTCAAGATTGTCCAGTCTACGATAATTGACCGCGATACGCAGCCGAATACCGCAAAAATGGTTACACTCCTGCTTGAGCAGGGGGACGCTCCGATGACAGTTAAGAGTGATGCCCAGATGGTCGGCGATATTACCGGTGGTTCAGACAAAACTGTGACCTTCAGGGTAAGATTTGACAAAGATGCCGCACCTGGTGTATACACAGTACCTTTGCATGCCGAATATACCTGGCTTTATGACGGTGAACAGTTCGGCACTGACACGATGAAATATACATACTACAAAAAAGATGTAATCATCCCGCTCAATATCCGTATTAAGTCTGATTTCAGAGTTGATGTGGTTGAATCATCTACTGAATATGTAAATGCCGGCACTGAGGGTTACCTGAACCTGAAAGTTAAAAATGCAGGTCATGACAATGCCGGAAAGGCAGTTATTGTAATCACACGCAACGGGAACAGCGTGGTGATCCCAACTGATGCACGCGTGTATCTCGGAGATTTCCCTGCAGGCAGCGTAAAGGAATGCCGGTTTAAGATATCTGTCTCAAACGATGCTGAGGCACAGG
>DAOVRB010000136.1 GCA_030628325.1 Methanomicrobiaceae archaeon
CGCCGGTTCAGCAATGAGATTAATTTTGCTTATTGCATTAAGGTCCGGATTTACAGATACTATATCTCCAACATTGTTACTATTTTCATTACCTGCTGTGGAATCTGAAATATCTCCGTGCACAGAAGGCGTACTAAAAGGAAGAGGACTCTCAGCATTTCCCGGTACATATGTTTCTTTAAATGTTCCGGGTACAAGATACTGAGTATACACAAAATATCCTGCACAAATAATTATAATCGCAATAAGAGCGAAAATAATTTTATTCTCCCTGTTCATAAATCCAATTTAGAGGGTGAATATTTAATATTGACGCATGCCTATGAAAAAATAACCCTGATTTAGGTTTTCATTCGTGCAACAGGGTACAAAAGAAAAATATTATGATTATTCTTTGCTGATTTCAGCATTTTCAGCATTTTCGGTGGTTTCCGTAGTTTCAGAATCTTCCTCCATCTCAGGATTCAGAATAGTAAAACCAACCAGCCGGTCACCACCATCAAGTTTCATAATGCGAACACCACGGGTTCCACGTTTCTGGATGGAAATCTCTGACACCTTAGTCCTTATTACAATTCCTGAAGAACTCATGAGAATAATTTCTTCATCAGTATAAACAGCCCTTGAGGAGACAACACCACCATTTAAGGAGATCTGGATATTCCGAACCCCCATTGTAGCCCTGCCATGCCCTCTGAATTCATCAAATTCAGTACGTTTACCATAACCATTCTCAGTTATTGTAAGCAGATGATCCTTCTCCACTATTTCAACATTCTGAAGGACATCACCAAACCGAAGTTTAATGCCTTTAACACCGATTGCATTCCTGTGTACTGTCCGAACTTTCTGTTCATTGAAACGAAGGCTCTGACCGTGACGGGTTGTCAACATCAGGTCATTGTTACCGTCAGTTGTTTTGACATCCACAAGTTCATCACCTTCACGCAGTGTAATAGCGTTAATACCAGTCTGACGTGGCCGCGAGAATTCATCCTGTGCAATCTTGGCAACTGTACCTGCCCTTGTTGCAAAGAAGAAATACTGATCATGCCTGAATTCGGATACAGGTATCACTGCTGTGACACGTTCATCATCAAGATTTAACAGATTAACAATTGCCTTGCCCCTGCTGGTGCGTGAGCCCTCCGGAATGTCATATACCTTCAGCCAGTACACACGACCCCTGTTTGTGAAACAGAGCAGATAATCATGAGTGCTTGCCACAAATACGGAATTAACAAAATCTCCTTCCTTTGTAGACATCCCGATTATACCACGGCCACCCCTGTGCTGACCCTTGTAAGTATCAAGAGGCATATGCTTAATATAATTCTGTGAGGTCAGAGAGACTAAGACCTGCTTCTTTTCTATAAGATCTTCCCGGTTAATTTCATCATACTCGTGGGTAATCTTTGTTCTGCGATCATCACCGTACTTCTCACCGATTTCAACAGTTTCCTTCCTGATCACTGCAAAGATATGTTCGTCATCAGAAATAATGAGGTTCAGACGCTCTATTTCAGCCATCAGATTATTCTTTTCATCAATAATTTTCTGATGTTCAAGTGCCGCAAGACGGCGCAACTGCATCTTTAAAATAGCATCTGTCTGTAACTTATCAAAACCAAATTGTTCAATTAATTTCAGAGAAGCCTCTTCAGTTGATTTTGACCCGCGAATTGTGGCAATAACTTCATCAATACTATCAAGAGCAAGGAGCAGACCTTTCAGTATATGGACACGCTCTTCTGCTTTTTTCAGGTCAAACTCAGTCCTTCTCTGGATAACCTCTATGCGGTGTTTTAGGAATTCACGGATTATTTCACGGAGAGACAGCACTTTTGGCTGCCGGCCAACTATAGCAAGATTGATGATCCCAAATGTAGTTTCAAGCTGGGTGTGCTTGTATAACTGATTAAGAACAACGAGAGGAATCGTTCCCTTTTTTAGTTCAATAACAACACGAATGCCATCTTTATCAGATTCATCACGGAGATCAGAGATACCGTCAATTTTCTTCTCCCTGACAAGGTCTGCCATGTGTTCAATCATCCTTGCCTTGTTTACCTGAAATGGAATTTCCGTAATAATAATGCGTGGCTTTTTAGCATCTTCCTCTATTGTAGCAACACCACGGATTTTCAGTTTCCCTCTTCCATCACGGTATGCATCCCGAATCCCATCCGTACCCAGAATGATACCACCGGTAGGGAAATCAGGTGCAGGAATCAGACCCATCAGTTCATCTGTTGAAATTTCCGGATTATCGATTGTTGCAGAAACTGCATTACAGACCTCACGAAGATTGTGTGGGGGCATATTTGTCGCCATACCCACAGCAATACCAGTAGAACCGTTCAGGAGAAGATTTGGGACCTTTGCAGGGAGAACCACAGGTTCTTTCAGAGATTCATCAAAATTCGGTGTAAAGTCAACCGTTTCTTTATTGATATCAGAAAGGAGTTCTTCAGTCATCGGATCCAGACGCACTTCAGTGTAACGCATTGCAGCTGCAGAATCCCCATCAATTGAACCAAAGTTACCCTGACCCTCAATCAGAGTATGACGGTAAGAAAACGGCTGTGCCATCTTAACCACAGTGTCATAAATTGACGAATCACCATGGGGATGGTATTTACCCATTACCTCTCCAACTACACGGGCACTCTTTTTGAAGGGTTTATCACTTGTATTTCCCATCTCACCCATTGCAAAAAGGGTTCGTCGATGAACAGGTTTCAGACCGTCTCTGATATCAGGGATGGCACGACCTATGATAACACTCATTGCATAGTTTATATAGGATGTTTTCATCTCATCTTCGATATTTACAGGAATAATACGTCTGGTCTCTTCGTGTTTCTCATCAGATGTCAAGGTTGGTCACCTCCTTTGCATGGCGGCGGATGAAATCGCGCCTGGCACTCACGTCATCTCCCATCAGTTTCTCAAAAATCTCATTCGCATAACCTGCATCTCCAATCATTACCTGCTTTAACACACGGGAATCGGGCGACATAGTTGTATCCCAGAGTTGCTCGGCGTTCATCTCACCAAGACCCTTGTATCGCTGGATATTTGCCCCTTTTTCTCCAAATTCCGCAAGAATTTTCTTCATTTCTTCTTCACTGTATGCATAAAATTCCTTCTTCCCTCTTCCAATGCGGTACAGTGGTGGCTGAGCAATATACACAAAACCTGATTCAATCAATTCAGGCATATATCTGTATAAAAAAGTAAGTAACAACGTACAGATATGTTCACCGTCAACATCAGCATCAGACATCAGGATGACATGGTGGTACCGGGCACGCTCAATATCAAAATTTTCGCTGACACCAGACCCTATCGCTGAAATTAGTGCCTGAATTTCCGCATTTTTCAGAATCTTATGTGCACTTGCCTTTTCGACATTGAGGATCTTGCCTTTCAATGGTAGAATTGCCTGGAAAAGACGTGATCTACCCTGCTTTGCCGAACCTCCTGCAGAATCACCTTCTACAATATACAGTTCACTCTTTGCCGGGTCACGCTCAGAACAGTCTGCAAGTTTACCTGGCAGTCCGGAACTCTCAAGGGTACTTTTCCTGCGTGCAAGTTCGCGTGCTTTTCGTGCGGCCTCACGTGCCCTTGCAGCACCAACTGCTTTCTCAACAATTGCCTTAATTACCTTTGGATTCTCTTCAAAATATTCAGACAGTGCCTGGTACACAAGCGAGTCTACAATGCCCTTCACATTGCTGTTTCCCAGACGCATTTTAGTCTGACCCTCAAACTGTGGTTCAGCAATTTTTATGCTGATAACTGCGTTTAAACCCTCACGAACATCATTCCCCTGAAGTGGAGTTGAAATTCCTTTTAAGAGATTATTTTTTCGGGCAGTTGTATTTATAGTCCGTGTCAAAGCAGTTCTGAAACCTTCCAGATGCGTTCCACCTTCACGTGTATTGACACTGTTTACAAAAGTCAGGACATTCTCAGAGTAACTGAGCGTATACTGGAGTCCCACCTCCACTTCAACTTTGTTTGCAGTGTCTGTACTCTGAAGATATATTACATCTTTATGCACCGGTTCTTTACCTGCTATCAGATACGAAACAAATTCCCTGACACCACCCTCGTAACAGAATGTTTCACTATCATCAGTGCGTTCATCATTTATGCTGATTGTAATGCCACGATTCAGGAATGCAAGTTCACGTAACCTGTGATTCAGAACATCGTAATCAAATTCTACTGTTTCAAATATTGTCGGATCGGGTTTAAAAGTAATCTTAGTTCCATGAGATTTCTCTTTACTGGCATTTACCCTGGATATTAAATCCTGAGTAACAATGCCACGTTCAAAACCCATTTCATATATTTTACCATTCCGGTACACCTCAACATTGAGGGGTGTGGAAAGAGCATTGACTACAGAAACACCAACACCGTGGAGACCCCCGGATACCTGGTATGAATTCTTGTCAAATTTCCCACCTGCATGTAATATAGTGAGGACAACTTCCAGAGCACTTTTGCCATGCTCCTCCATTGTGTC
>DAOVRB010000063.1 GCA_030628325.1 Methanomicrobiaceae archaeon
ATGGGAGTAATTGTGCCCATTGTTTTCTTCACCTTCTTTTATGACACTGCCATCGTTTTTGAAGACTGTACTGTGCTTGATTCAATAAAGAGGAGTGTCGAATTTGTGCTGGTAAAATTTGTACAGGTTCTTGGTTTCTTCTTTATTATGATACTGATAGCCGTTGTTATCTTCACAGGTGCAATGATATTGTGGTCTGCAGTCCTTGCCGGGCAGCTTGAACCCTTAACTGCGATGTCACAGGCCGAACTTGAGGTATTTGCACAGAACCCGGACGAATTACTTGCTTTAATCGGGGAATTTGGCATATACGTCACTGCCCTGATCTACATGGTGTCTGTGGCGGTATTTGTAAATATTCTATATGCATTCAAAGCAGCATTTTACAGGCGTTACGCACCTGCATCGACTATTTCAAATGTAATTGCTGAGACGACTGAAGTGGGAGAATATGATGAGAAAGGGCGCTGGTACAAGTATACCTGAAGCGTCATTATATACTCCATTCTATAATTCATAATCTCTGTTTTTGCCCAAAAAGGCGGGTGCTATAACATTTACCTCCGGAGTTAAGGACAACATCCCCACTATTCCATGGCTAGATGAACTTCCTTTGCACCAGTCTGAAAAACTTCCTGTCACCCTGCCCGCCGACCGGCGCATCCTTTTTATTGACTCACCATAGATGTTCTGTCAGGTATCATCATGAAGATCATCGCACTAAACGGCAGTCCGCACGGGGTGAAAAGCACGACAAAGGTGCTCGTTGACGCTGTCCTTGCAGGGGCAGCTGACGAGGGTGCAGAAGTGGATTACATTGATGTCTGTCAGCTTTTGATTAACTACTGCCAGGGCTGTGGCACCTGCAACCGCACCGGCGTCTGTCCGCAGAAGGATGACTTCTGGGCACTATTCGCAAAGATGCAGGAGGCAGATGGTATTGTGCTGGCCTCTCCGGTCTATATAGATCTGGTAACAGCCCAGCTAAAGACGGTAATTGATCGTATGGCACATCCTATACACTGCATGCTCCTCTCAGGCACGTACGGCTGCTCAGTCTCGACAGCCGGGGCCTCAATGGCCAATGAGGTTGTAGAGTATATGAACAACTTCCTTTCTCTGACCGGCGTCAGGATCGTAGGTGGTATCGGTGTGACAATGAGTGAGGGACCTCGTGTATTTGAAGAGAAGATCACTGAGGCACGCCACCTTGGTGTACGGATTGTTGCGGCTATCGCAGAACAGCAGGTATTCCCTGAACAGGAGGCAGCGTTTGCGAAACAAGCCGCGAAGATGAGAGAGCTTGTTGATATGAACCGGGATCTCTGGATTGCAGAATATAAATACTGGCAACAGAAGGGGTGAACGGGTCTTTCCAATAACTAAGATCTAAAGATCTAAGATACCCTCCCTAAAATAAGTAAAACATCATTGCAAACAGGCCGCCTGTGAGAGTACAGATCAGGTTCGTCCCTGCATTGCCGATTTTCCCGCTGTTTTCAAGGGTGGCTCCAACAAGGCTGTCTGCTGTTGTCCCTGCAAAACCGGCAGCGGTGCATACTGCAACCATTCCGGGGTCAGCCACATTTAACAGAAATGCGATCATTCCAATTGCAAATGCGGCACAGATTGCAGCGACCGTGCCTATTATTGTGACCCCTCCGTTTGTTCCACGCGGGACTTCTTTTAATGTTGTAATCAGATGAGGTCTCTTTCCGGTGACACCTACTTCACTCGCAGCGGTATCTGCTGCGGCAGAGGCCACGCTTCCCAGGAATAGTGCGATGAAGATAACATCCCCTGTAATGCCATACAGTACTGCTGCAGCAACAGAAACAAGACCGTTTGCAAATACGTTGAAATATCCTCTGACTCCACCGTGTGACTCTGCCACGTTCAGTCTGATTTTGTTTTTAAACTGATAGCGTGTAAGGGCTGAACCGATGATAAAAAACGTGAGCATTACCAAAAACCAGCGTACATCTGCAAAGACTATCAGCAGGATGCCAATGAGTGCACCGCTAAAGAGGCCTGAAAGATCTGCGGTCTTTGCCCTGTATGCGAAATAACCAAATGAAAATCCGATTATTATTGCTGTAAGAAGTATCATGAGGTCGACCTGGTAATTGATTTCGTCAAACAGGTACATTGTCATTGCAACACCAAGGCACTCTATCATCAGGGCATCATAACGGTTACTAAGGGCAGACTTAAGGAGAACTGCGACAAGGACTCCGGTTATTGCGACCAGAGGTACCACATAACCCAGATATTGCATGACAAGCAGTGAACTGACAGTCGAAGCTATGATAAAAGCAATATATGATTTTTTAGTTCCTCCGGTAATACGGAATGCAGCTTCACCAAGAACAACGATTACAAGAGTACTGGAAAACACATGCAGTGACATTGCTCCGGCGCCATACAGGATTGCAATTATGGTGATGCCGATTGCTGAATATTTTGTTTTCTGTATGAGATAAGTAATACCGCTGATTAAAATAACAATCAGGGCCAGAATCCAGGGAGGCTGAATATATGGCGCGACTGCAACCCCTATTACTACAAGGGCAGAAATCAACCACATATCCAGGTCCTTAATCATTGTATAGAATTCGGGTCTGATTAGTGATTAACTATATTATAGGACTTACGTGATTACCTCTCTCAAAAAAATATCGTGTATCTTCTTTTTTAATGTATGGTGGCAAATGTTTTTTTTGAACTAATAGTAAACGAATACCCCCTTTGCAGGGCGGTGTGAAACACGATTCTGCGTTTCCTCTGCAGGGTTCAGATACGATTACTATATGATTAGAAAAAACAAATATTTTCGAAATGTCTTCATCACAAAATATCCCTAAAAATTATGATCCCAACGAGGTTGAGGAGCGTTGGCTGAAAATATGGAAGGACGAGGATAATTACTTTGACTATACGTCAGATAAACCACAGTTTATTATTGACACTCCACCCCCGTACCCGACTGGCAACTTTCATATTGGAAATGGTTTTAACTGGTGTTATATTGACTTTATCGCCCGCTATAAGCGGATGAGGGGATATAATGTGATGTTCCCGCAAGGCTGGGACTGCCATGGTCTTCCTACTGAAGTAAAAGTGGAGGAAACTTATGGCATTACGAAAAATGACGTCTCACGCGGGGAATTCCGGGAAATGTGTCGGCAACTTACTACGGGAAATATTGAAAAGATGCGGGCGACAATGCGGCGCTGTGGTTTCTCCATTGACTGGAGTAATGAATACATTACCATGCTCCCGAAATATTACGGGAAAACCCAGTTGTCTTTCCTCAGGATGTTTGAAAAAGGAGACATATACCAGAGTGAACACCCGGTAAATTTCTGCACGCGCTGTGAAACTGCGATTGCTTTTGCAGAAGTGTCATACGAAGATCGCACTACAAAACTCAATTACTTTGATTTTGACGGCGTGGAAATTGCGACAACAAGACCTGAACTGCTTGCGGCCTGTGTGGCTGTTGCCGTGCATCCTGACGACAAAAGATACTCTGAACTGAAAGGGCAGACACTTACAGTTCCACTCTTTGAGCATGATGTACCGGTAATTGAAGATGAGGGCGTTGATCCCTCCTTTGGAAGCGGCGCTGTGATGATATGTACTTTTGGAGACAAGCAGGATGTTTTTTGGTGGAAACAGCACAACCTTGACCTGAGAAAGGCGATTGACAGACAGGGGCGGATGACTGATATTGCCGCACCATATTCAGGTCTGACTTCAGGCGAGTGTAGGGATCTGATCTTAAAAGATATGAAAGAATCAGGTATCCTTCACCGGCAGGAAGAGCTTGAACAGCGGGTTGGAACCTGCTGGCGCTGTAAAACGCCAATAGAGATATTAAGTGAGCGCCAGTGGTTTGTCAAAGTTCACAGAGATGAGATCCTAAAAACTGCAAACAAAATACACTGGACGCCAAAACACATGAAAACGCGTCTTGAAAACTGGACTTCACAGATGGAGTGGGACTGGTGTATATCACGCCAGCGTATCTTTGCAACTCCGATCCCTGTGTGGTTCTGTGCAGAGTGCGGGGAGGTTATGCTTCCTGGCGAAGAGCTCCTGCCTGTTGATCCGACTGTTGACAGACCCGGACACGCATGCCCAAAATGTGGTTCGACTGAATTCACCGGTGAAAAAGATGTGCTGGATACATGGATGGACTCGTCCATTTCCGTTTTAAATGTGACCGGGTGGGACGGGACAAAAACTCCTGACCTGTTCCCTGCCCAGATCCGCCCACAGGGTCATGATATCATCAGGACATGGGCGTTTTATACAATTCTGCGCGCTAGTGCATTAACAGGAGAACATCCCTGGGATGATATACTGGTAAACGGCATGGTGCTCGGTGATGACGGGTTCAAGATGAGCAAGAGCCGCGGGAACATCATTGCTCCTGAAGATATTCTTCTAGATTATGGGGCCGATTCCTTCCGCCAGTGGAGTGCCGGCAGTGCTGCAACAGGTTCGGATATTCTCTTCACCTGGAAAGATATAGTTGCGGCATCACGTTTCCAGACCAAGATGTGGAATATCTGCAGATTTGTACTGATGCAGCTTGAAAAGGAAGGCACTCATGAATCTGAAGTGACAGCTCTTGCTGACAGGTGGCTCCTTACACGTCTGTCAGAGACTGTTTCCGAGGTGACTGAAGCGATGGATTTGTATCAGTTTGACAGGGCAGTTCGTGAAATTCGTGAGTTCGCGCGGGAAGTGCTGGCAGACAACTACATTGAGCTTGTCAAGGGTCGTCTCTATGATGATGGAGATGCGCGCGCGAGTGCGACAACAGCATTGCGAATTGCTCTTGATGCTATATTCCGGATGCTTGCGCCGATTACGCCATTCTTTGCAGAAGAGTGTTATTACCACCTTACAGGTGAGTCTGTCCATGCGCAGGAATGGGTTGACTTTCATTATGAGGATAAAGCAGGTAAAGAGATGGGTGACCTTCTGATCTCTGTTGTTGCAGAGGTCCGCAGATATAAACACGATTCGGGTATGGCCTTAAATGCACCTATGGGTGAAGTGGTTGTATACTCTCAGTCTGATATTGATGATGCCAATGATGCGTCATCTGCCCTGAATGCAGATGTGAAGTGGAAAAATGAAACACCGAAACTGGAAAAGGTAATTTCAGGTGTTTCCTTTGATATGTCCGTAATCGGGCCGAATCTAAGGAACAAAGCAAAGGTGTTTATGGATGCAGTCCGCAATCTGCCTGAAGAAGAACTTCGGAATCCGCCTGCTGCAATTGTGGTTGATGGTGAAGAGCTTCCGGTTCCCGGGGGTGCTTTTGCACCGGAGTTTACCTATCAGGTGGCAGGAAAGGCAGTGGACATTCTGACAATTTCAGATGATGTGATTGTTACAGTCAGGCAGAATTCCTGATCTCATCTGCAACAAATTTTAAAATTTCTTTTTTTTCTTTTAATGCATCAATTATTACAAATCGTTCTGGATCCTGTTCTGCCAGTTTAAGATATATTTGCTGGACTTTTTCCAGAATCTCCCTGCGTTCAAAGTGTTCCCTGTGGGTGTTTTTCTGCAGCCGTATGAGTGCCGCATCAACGGGAATGACTAACAGGAATGTCTTATCAGGCCTTTGTGTCCATGTATCGTGGATAGCTGTCAGCCATTCCAGGGGTTTTTGAATGGTTCCCTCTAGTGTTACAGACTGGTACGCATAGCGTGAGTCACTAAATCTGTCTGATATAATGATCCTGTCTTCTTTTTCAGCAGGTCTGATCACTTCTGCCAGGTGGGCGGCATGATCTGCGACAAAGAGAAGTGCTTCGGCGATTGGATCTATTTCCTCAGCAATTCCTCTTCGAACCTGTTCTCCAATCCACGTTGCTCCGGGTTCGCGTGTGAAAACCGGGTTTAAGTCTGTGAGTTCTGATTTTAGTCCTTCAATTAATGTTGATTTGCCGCACCCGTCAATTCCCTCTATTGTTATCAGCATATTTTTCCTCTCCTGATCCATTCCATAGGTATATTTCCCCTGTGCAGTGCCGTAGATATTATTGCGCCGTCAAAACCTGCATCTTTCAGTGCATAGAGATCATCTTCTGATGAAACTCCTCCGCCATAAAAAAGGCTTCTTTTGAATGCCTCTCTCATCCTGCCGGCGCTTTTTAGATCAATGCCACTTTCTGTACCTACTGATCCCAGATTCAGGATGATACACCCGTCAAAAGACTCTGTATTGGCATCTGTTAGTGTCTTTATTGGATCTTTCCCATATGGAATAACACGTCCATCCTTTATGTCAACACTTAGAAATCCGCTGTTATATACTGACATGTCATCTCCGGCTGTTTCAGTGCCAATTACATTGATGATATGATCTGAATCCAGAAAATCTGCAGGAGTTCTGCAACCCCGATCCACGTAACATTTCTGCACGAGTTCTGCACATTCTGTTATTACGCAGTCGTTTGAAGCTCTCCCCATGA
>DAOVRB010000005.1 GCA_030628325.1 Methanomicrobiaceae archaeon
TCAGGTGCTTTTATGCGGTAGGTTCCATCAAAGAACTGAATTTTTATATGATTGATTGGGATGGTGTTCATCAGTATCTGTTAATAGGTTTGGAACCAGATTTTTTATATCTTGGCCACCCCCAAACTATGTTGTATGAAAGAGGGAGAGATCAGTGTTGGCAGTAAAGTCCGCTATCCCCGCACAGGTTCGTCAGGAGTTGTCGAAGAGATTACAGAGATTGGTGGTGTTTCTTTTGCCGGAATGGACTCTACCGGACTCTATTACAGGACAAGTGAACTGATTTTAGTTGAGGTGCTGGACAGGAAGGAACATATTAGTGAAGTTGATGATCTTAAACGTTTCAAAAACAGAAAGACAGTCTCTTCGGAGGATATTGAAGAGGCGTTTGGGGACGTGAGCGGGGTTGGCGCCGGATAACTAAAAAAACCCTCTCTAAAATGGATAATGGCAATTGCCACTTTTATTACAGTCAAAAACCAAACATTCCCTGAAGTCTGGTCTTTTACTATCCCACTCAGCCGGTAAGCAAATACTATCTGTTCAATCCTCAATGGCTATTGTGGTCAGTTTTACTGACTCAACGCCTTTCTGTGCCATCAGGCGTTCGGCGATCTCTTTTATTATTCCGGCATCACCACGGAGGAGAATTATTTCAACGCATTTGTCATGACTAACGTGGGAATGAAGTGAAGACTGAATCACATTGAGGTAATTATGCTGGATGTCTGTTAAAATCTGCATGAGGCCCCGATGTTCATGGTCATACACCATTGTAATTACTCCCTGTCTGTCTCCTTTGACGTCTGACATCCACTGGTAGTAGGTGATATAGCTCCGTATGGCATCCCTGATTCCTTCTGAACGGGATGAATAACCACGATATTCGAGGATGTCATCAAATTTGTCAAGCAGATTTTTTGGAAGTGAAATTCCTATACGGGATAGATCATTGTCATGTGTCATAAAAAGTCACCACTGGCAGGGTATTATTCACCTATATTTACTATGATGTATTATTACTATTTGTGTATATTGGTGTAACTCCTTCTTACTATGTGTGATAGAGGTGATGTTAGTGAGATTGAAAATATTGTCTGTTCTCTATCTCTCTAAAAGTCTCCTTTAGCAGTTGAGATGCAAATTGCAACAGGATGTTTGTACCTGCACAGAGCAGGTATAAGTAGGGTTGTCATATACTAATAAGGAGGTTTGAGTTCCATTGAGTGATGCAGAAATACCAAGTGTCAATATAGGTCTTGTGGGCCATGTAGACCACGGAAAGACGACGCTTGTCTCCGGTCTGACAGGTGCATGGACAGACAGGCATAGTGAAGAGATAAAGCGCGGGATTTCAATTAGATTGGGATATGCGGATGCGACGTTCTATAAGTGCCCAAAATGTGAGGGTGCTGATGCATATTCTACAGATAAAAAATGCCCGGAATGTGGGTCAAAGTGTGAACCAATCAGAACGATTTCTTTTGTAGATGCTCCGGGCCACGAAACGCTAATGGCTACCATGCTTTCGGGTTCTGCTCTGATGGACGGTGCCATGCTTGTGATAGCGGCCAACGAAAAATGCCCGCAACCACAGACTAAAGAACACTTAATGGCACTGGAACTTGTCGGGATTAAAAATATCGTTATTGTTCAGAATAAGATTGATGTCGTTCCTCAGGAAGATGCGATCGCACATTATCACCAGATAAAGAAATTTATAAAAGGTACAATTGCTGAAAATGCACCAATAATACCTGTTTCTGCACAGAAAAAAATAAATATTGGTGCATTGATTCAGGCTCTTGACAAGTACATCCCCGAACCCGGACGTGATCCTGAAGATGAACCGCTGATGCTGATTGCACGCTCATTTGACGTTAATAAACCTGGATGCAACTGGCGCGATGTAAAAGGTGGCGTTATTGGGGGATCGCTGACACAGGGTATATTCAGAGAGGGTGACGATATTGAGATCAGGCCTGGTTATAAAGAACAGATTGAAAACCAGATTGTCTGGGAACCGGTACTTACAAAAATTTCTTCAATAAATGCGGGGTCAAAGAAAGTCTTTGAGGGTACTCCCGGCGGACTTCTTGGCATTGGAACGAAACTTGATCCGGCTTTGACAAAGAGTGACACACTTGGCGGACAGGTGGCAGGCCATGTTGGCAAACTTCCACCTGTCTGGAATCGCCTCACGTTTAAGGTTAAGCTGATGAACCGCGTGGTGGGTGCAAATGATGAGTTCATAATTGAACCTCTGCGTCATAAGGAACCACTTATGCTCTCTGTTGGTACAGCAGTCACTGTAGGCGTAGTTGTAAACACTAAGAAGGATCTCGCCGAAGTTATACTGAAAAGGCCGGTCTGTGCGAAAGTGGGTTCAGGTATTGCCGTCAGCAGGCAGGTTGGCGGCCGGTGGCGCCTGATCGGAATGGGAACACTGGTCGAGTGAAAGTACTACTGGATACAAATGCACTGATGATGCCTGCTCAGTTTGGTGTGGACATCTTCAGTGAAATTGAACTCCTCATTGGAGCATATGAACCTGTAATCCTTGAAGATGTAATGTCTGAGCTGAAGGGGATTTCAAACGGGCACGGGCGTGACGCTGCTTCCGCCCGTGTGGCCCTTTCACTCAGTGAAAGATGCACAATAGATGCCAGCAGGCACAGGGATCTCCCTGTTGATGAGAGACTGCTTATTTATGCTGAAGAAAGAGGATGTGTGGTTGTAACAAATGACAGGAAACTCAGAACTATTCTTCTTGAGCATAAAATTGATGTAATCTATTTAAGAAAGCAAAAGAAACTGGAAATATTTAGGGGCTAATTCCGGGTGAAATTATGTACTATAAAATGATACTTGTTGATAAAGTGAGGGTGCCGGCAGAACTTTTAGGGGAAGACCTGAGGAAAGTCTCTCTTGATATCCTGCAAAAACAGTTTGAAGGGTCGATTGATAAATCAATTGGAATATTTATCGCAGTAACTGATATTTTAGAGCTGGGAGAAGGCGATATTGTCCCGGGTGACGGTGCAGTATATTACTATGTAAAATTTGAAGCAGTTGTACTCCGTCTTGCGCTTCAGGAGATTATTTGTGGTGAAGTTGTTGAGGTCATAAGTTTCGGTGCATTTGTCTCACTTGGGCCGATTGATGCCATGCTTCATGTAAGTCAGATATCTGATGATTATATCAATTATGATGAGAAGAACGCCCGGCTTGTATGTCAGGAGTCTCACCGGCAGATCGCTGTTGGAGATATCATGCGTTCCAGAATTGTAGCTCTGTCTCTGTCAGAGCGTGATCCCCGTGAGAGTAAGATTGGACTTACGATGCGTCAGGCAGGTCTTGGCACAGAGAACTGGCTTACTGAAGAATTTGAGAAGGAGTCTCCTGAAAATGCCACCGCGTAAAAAGAAACAGCAAAAGGTATGCCGCAACTGCAACCGGGTTGTTGATGGTGAGGCATGTGTTGTATGCGGGAGCAATAACCTGAGTGATGACTGGGCAGGTTATCTTGTTGTTATTGATCCAAAGAATTCGGAGATAGCAAAAAAGCTTGGTATTGAGTTGCCCGGTCGTTTTGCACTGAAGGTTCGCTGATGCTGATCCTCCCCCTGGAGCATAGGGGTAGATTTAAAGAACCTTTTGGAATATTATTCTCCAGTATAAAAGAGGCTCTCCCTGAGATTACCGGCAGGAAAATATATTCAGTTGGTGATGTTGTCACTCACAATCTGATAAAAGCCGGTATAGTTCCTGATATTGCTGTAATTGACGGCAACACCATGAGGCAACCCTGCAATTGTATGCAACCCGTACTGTCCCCGCGGATTGATGTAAAAAATCCTGCCGGGATGATCACAGATGAGCTTATTGAAGCTTTGAAGGTTTCTGTGTCTGTAAATCCGGTACTTGTATTTGTTGATGGTGAAGAGGATCTGGCAGTAATTCCTCTGGTCATCAGTGCTCCGGACGGTTCTGTAATCCTGTATGGACAGCCTGATGAGGGTGTTGTTGTACTGGTGGTTGATGCTTCTGCCAGAGTTAAGGCAGAAGAGCTGTTGGCGCTCTTTGAATATGTTTCAGAATAAGAGATCCTGCGATCACGATAGTTTAAATAAATCTGTTGACAATGTTTGAGGGATATTGATGGACTTCGAATTTACCAGAGATAACAAAAATGAGCTTTTAAACAGAAGAGAGCTCCAGTTTGTCCTTACATTTGATGGGGCAACGCCATCCAGAAGGGAAATTATAGGTAAGGTGTGTGCTCTTAAGAATGTGAGTGAGAACTTTGCTGTGCTGGATTCCATTAAGCAGGGTTTTGGAAAGCAGGAACTTGAGGGCATGATACGTATCTATGAAGATGAAGAGAGCAGAAACAAGGTTGAACTGAAACATCTGATTGTGCGTACCGCAGGGTCTGGAAAAGGCGCAGAAGAAGGAGCCTGAGGTTATGGCACTTAAGCGCTCGACATACTATAAAATTGAAGGCGATCTGGCGGTCCCGCAGCGGAGGAACTGTCCGCGCTGTGGTCCTGGTGTGTTCATGGCAGATCATGGAGACCGTCAGGCATGCGGTAAATGTGGATATACTGAATTTAAGAAATAATTTAAAATGCCTGATTCGGGCCAGATTCTTGGGATTGAGGGGACTGCGTGGAACCTCAGTGCCGCTCTTTTCGGTGATTGCGTAATTACCCAGTACTCTAATCCATATAGGCCGCCCCATGGTGGAATTCATCCACGTGAAGCAGCGCAGCATCATGCATCTGTAATGAAAGAAGTGATATCCAGGGTACTTACAGATTCGGATGAGATCAGAGGTATTGCTTTTTCACAGGGCCCGGGTCTTGGGCCATGCTTAAGGACTGTTGCCACAGCCGCGCGTTCACTTGCCCTTGCATTTGATGTGCCACTGATTGGTGTTAACCACTGTGTGGCTCACATTGAAATCGGGCGCTGGGCGACAGGGTGTGTGGACCCGATAGTGCTCTACGCGAGTGGTGCAAATACGCAGGTGCTTGGATTTTTGAACTCACGTTACCGTATATTTGGTGAAACACTCGATATAGGGGTTGGTAACGGGCTTGACAAATTCGCGCGAAAGCACAATCTCCCACACCCGGGCGGGCCGTTAATTGAAAAGCTCGCTAAAGGGGGATCACCTGTTGATCTGCCTTATACAGTAAAAGGGATGGACCTTGCGTTTTCAGGTCTTGTGAGTGCGGCGTTTGATTGTGGTGCGCCACTTGAGGATGCATGTGCAGGTCTTCAGGAGACTGCGTTTGCCATGTGTGTGGAGGTCACGGAACGTGCTCTTGCACATGCCGGCAAGGATGAGGTTCTCCTTGTTGGTGGTGTGGGTGCAAATCGACGCCTGCAGGAGATGTTAAAGGCGATGTGTGAAGAGCGTGGTGCATCTTTCTACGTGCCCGAAAATCGTTATATTGGTGACAACGGTGCCATGATCGCCCTTACGGGGAAGATCATGCTGGAGGCAGGTCAGACAATTCCTGTTGATGATTCAAGGGTCATCCCCGGTTTTCGGTCAGATGATGTGGAAGTGACCTGGCGTTCTGATACTGGTGATCTTGCATACCATCATGCTAATGTACTGGATGAGAATGGTGCGCGTGGTGCCGAGGCGGTTATTGAATTCAGGGGTTCTGATGTTGTCAAGCGACGTCTCCCCAAGGGATACCGTGTCGCGTCACTTGACAGGCGGCTTATAGCTGAGAGGACACGGGCGGAGGCGAAACTTATTGCTGCTGCCCGGAGGGCTGGTGTTGCAACACCTGTTATCAGGGATATTACTCCTGACAGTATTGTCATGGAATATGTGGAAGGAGATCTCCTGAAACATGTCTTAATTTCACAAAATGTCCGCCTTGCAGGTGAGGTGGTCGGGAAACTGCACAGGAGTGGAATTGTTCACGGTGATCTGACAACAAGCAATATGATAATTCACAACGGGAGGTGTGTGCTGATAGATTTTGGTCTTTCACATGTTTCAGCCGAACTGGAATCCCGTGGTGTGGATATTCATGTATTTTTCCAGACCCTTGAGAGCACCTCATCAGACTATAGGGAACTCATATCTGCATTTGTCAGTGGTTATAAGAATACCTTTAATGAGGGTGCACAGGATGTCCTTGAGAGGGTTAATGAGATTAAGATGAGGGGCAGGTACCTGTGAAGATTACGATTGTTACCAGCAATGAAAACAAGGCGCGTGAGGTTGCCGCATTTTTCGGTGACCGTGTGGAGGTCTGTCATGTGGCACTTGAATGTCCGGAGTTCCGTGACAATGATGTGGGGAATATTGCCCGTGAGAAGGCCCGGTTTGCGTATGAACAGCTAAAAATTCCTGTGATCGTTGATGACACCGGTTTTTTTATTGAGAGTTTAAACGGTTTTCCCGGCCCTTATGCGGCATATGTGCTTGATACGATCGGGATGTCTGGTATTTTACGTCTGATGGAAGGCGTGGATAACAGGGGTGCATATTTTGAGACTGCCATTGCATATGCGGATCTGAATGGTATCAGGATTTTTTCCGGGAGGCTGGAAGGCAAAATTGTAAACCCTCGTGGGGCGGGGGGTTTTGGATATGATCCTATATTTGAAGTTGACAGAAAGACCCTTGCGGAGATTGATCTTCAGGAAAAATCTCTCATATCACACCGTGGACTGGCGCTTGCGGCGTTTGGTAAGTGGGTGGATGAGGAACTTTTGCAGTAGGATTGTAACTCTGGTTGCAGTTGTATCCAAACTCTTAATATCGTGAACAACATTGTATAAAGAACTAAATACAGGATGAGGAATTATGGCACGATTTGCTGAAGCTGAGGAACGTTTACTCAATAAAAAAATATGCATGAAATGTAATGCAAGGAACGCACCACGGGCAACAAGTTGCCGCAAGTGTGGTTACAAGAATCTCAGAACAAAATCAAAGGAAAGAAAAGGATAATATTTTTGGCGCCTTTTTTCAGGCGTTTTACATTTTTTGTCACACACTGTAATAAGTGACTTTTTTCCCTTTATCGCTGTATTCACCGTGGTATGTTTCAATATTTCTTTTATAGCCAATGCGCTGTTCAATGCCAAGTTCACGCAGTACTTCTCTGACACGCATTACGTCTGGTTCGTCTTCCCAGTCTGGCGTATATACATATATCACAATCCGATTATCGCGTGATTCCGGGTTTTCTTTTGCTGTGCTGACTTTTGTGGAAATACCAAGTTTTCCTTCTGTGGTTGCGTTTCTGATCTTCTTCCACATCTCGTCCGCTTCATCTCTCTCCAGAAATATGAGCCATTTTCCCACCTGCTCGCCATCTGTTCTGGCAGGGATTTCAGCGGGGGCGTCCTGAACAATCCAGTACATCTGCGTAGTTTTGGTTGGCACTATGCCCTCACCACTGCAGATCATTCTGTGAATTATCCCTGTCTCTTCAAAGCGTTTCAGGAGTGCTTCTGCGAGTTGCGGGTAATCTTTCCGGAATTCTCTGAAAATATCCTCAAAGTCATCCCTGAAGTCTTCTTCACGTTCCACGCGTTCAAAGAGATACGGACCCTGTTTGCGCAGTTCTTTATTCAGGAGAATCTCGAAGAGTCCGTATGCTACATCGGCAAGTGCATCTGCTTCTGCTTCGACGTCTTCCATAGTTAAGAATTGAAAAAAGAACGGATAAAGTTTTGTTTTCAGTATAGAGGTATAGGGGGTAATGATATTGCAATTATTGTTTTTTGAGTAATTCTATTGTAATTTGTGCGGCTTTTTCGCCCGAAAGGAACATTCCGCCAAATATTGGTCCCATCCTTGTTTCGCCTGCAACGGCGTTTGCTGCCATGCCGGTTACTATCAGGCCGGGGAAGACCTCTTTTGTGTGGTCCACAATCATGGACTCGGCACGTTCTGCCCACATAAATCCTTCACCTTTGATCTCCAGGTTGCCGCCTTTGTTTGCCACCATGTGGGCGATCATTGCATCGTGGCCTGTGGCATCTATTGTGTATTTACAGGAGAGTGTGAGCGGGTCTACGTGCAGGTTGTTTGTTTCGACCGGAGTCCAGTTGATGACAAGTCCGCGAACCCTGCCGTCGCCTTTTATGACAACATCCTGGACTGCTGTCAGGTTGAAGAATTCAGCCCCTGCTTCACAGGCGGCAGCCGTCACTTTTGCAACTGCTTCGACAGAGGAGGCGACAAAGTAGTTATCTTCATATTTTTTGTATCTGATATTAAAGCGGTCAAGTAGTCGCCGCGCCTCTTCCTGCACCACAATTCTCGGGAACATCATGCCCCCGCCCCACATTCCTCCGCCTATTGAGAGTTTCTTCTCAATTACGGCAACTTTGATGCCCGCTTCAGCAAGCAGTGCCGCACAGGTCAGTCCTGCAGGTCCGCCTCCGACTATTGCACAGTCAAGGTCAATATAATCAAGCATCACTTTGCTCTGTTCGGATAATATTGCTCTGCTAATCTTAACTTCATCAAGTTCCATTTGGAATCACTATCCAATTATTGGCTTTGTGACGATATTAAGGCAGTGGAGGGAACTATCCTGATGGTAAATATTTCGTGGTTTTATGGGAGTTTTTATGTGTTCTTTTATGTGTGGATGTATTCCATCTGGTGTGAAGAGTTTCGGTCATACCGCTATATTTATTGGATTAGGGATCCTATATTTATGTTATAATGAAATGGAAGCGTGATTTTGGACTGACAATGAGGATTATCCTGACATGGGCACTCCTGCTTTTGGTCTACCTTGTCTTCCTGACAATCCTTGGACAGCTCTTCCCGGGTTTTGGATTATGGGGACTGATCGGTATTGCATTTATATTTGGTTTTGTCCAGTACTTTTTCTCTGACAGAATGGTGCTTGCAAGTACCCGTTCGAGAATCGTATCAGAGGATGAGTATCCTGAACTGCATGTGATGGTAGAGAAACTCTGTGCCAAAGCTGATCTGCCAAAACCCCGTATTGCAGTGATGGTGTCACCGGTTCCGAATGCCTTTGCGACTGGAAGGAATCCAAAAAATGCTGTTGTGTCAGTGACTGATTCAATTATGCGTACCTTAAACCGCGATGAACTGGAAGCGGTGCTGGCGCATGAACTGAGCCATGTGAAAAACAGAGACATTCTTACGATGACTGTTGCGGGTTTTGTTGCGATGATTGCATCACTGATTATGCAGAATGCACTCTTTGCCTCGATCTTTGACAGGCGCGAGAGTGGTGCATGGATGGCTGCATGGGTTGTTGCAATTGTTGTCTGGGTGATATCAACTATACTCATGATGACGCTGTCACGTTACCGTGAGTTTGCGGCTGACAGGGGCAGTGTGTGGATGACAGATAATCCTAAGGCCATGATATCTGCCCTTAATAAGATCAGCGGCAGGATGGACCAGATTCCTGCCAAAAAGAAGCAGGAGATAGAGGGTGCAAATGCATTTTTTATCATCCCTGCTATCTCGGGAAAGAGCTTAATGGATCTTTTTGCTACTCACCCTCCGCTTGAGAAGAGGATCGCAGCACTTGAGGATCTCGAAAGAGAGATGAAGGGTTACTGAATTTTCCCATTTTTTCCTTCTTTTCTCTCTTTTCCCTATTTCCTTTATTTTCGCTCCTGTTTTTCCTCTCGTTCGTCTCTTTCTCCTCTACGTTCGGGTGGAAATACCTGCTCCGGCTGCATTGTGATGGTATCGTAATGGTATTACAATGCCTGGACAAATCATTGTTTTTAACAATAAGTAATGACAAAATAGAATGGCACTGCTGGAGTGAATCTGCACAGAAGTGAATCTGCATCGATGGTCTAGTGGCATGACTTTGGCCTTCCAAGCCAATAGCCCGGGTTCAATTCCCGGTCGATGCATTTTATTATATTGTTATCATATTGGGGGCCCGTGGTCTAGCTGGTTATGACATCGCCTTCACACGGCGGGGATCCTGAGTTCGAATCTCAGCGAGCCCATCTGTTTTTGGAATGTTTCTGAATTTTTCTGTATGCTGATATTTATTGTGTGGCAGTTCGTGCTGTTGCACGAATGAATTTTATTGGCTCATAAGGGCAATCAGAGTTATATTTTGGTGACAAGTAAATACAAATCGGGACACTTCCCAGAACATGGCAGTCATGCAAATATTAAATTCATAATATGACATATACTGAAACCATGCAGATACAGGTAATAATAAAACCGGGAGAAGATGGGTGGTTTGTGGCAGAAGTTCCATCTCTTCCGGGCTGTATTTCACAGGGGAAAACCGAAGATGAAGCCCTTTTGAATATTAAGGAAGCGATAGAGCTTTACCTTGAACCTGATGATGAAGAATTTATCCTTTCCAAAAATGCCCGTATTGTTGAGGTCGTTGTATGACAGGTTTACCTGTCATATCCGGAAAAGAGCTTATAAAAAAATATTAGTCCGAGAAGGATTCGTTATAAGAAGGCAGAAAGGGAGTCATGTACGGCTTATTAAATATACAACAAAAAATACTTTAAAAATAACGGTCCCGCTTCATAACGAAATAGACAGAGGTACATTGATTTCAATCCTGAATAGTGCTAATATTCCAAAAGAAGATTTTATAAAACTTATATAATTTAGCATAAAAATAAGATTCACGTTTTCAGTAAACAGTGTGTGAACGCTTACGCGTCATACACGTTTTTATAAATCACAATTTTTGCCCAATCAGATTCTAAATCATTTTTGATTATTTTCGATTGTTTTTACCTCTTTGATCATTTCCGATTTGCATAAATATAGTCCTGTGCATAACTGGCATACTCACCGAAGTAATCCTTGGCAGGTTCTCTACAACCAGAATTGCATCTGTGATTTCTGGTGCATACCGGCCGCCAACATCGTCGTCGATCTTTGTCGAGATGATTGTCAGGTTTGTCTCCCCTGTAGCGTCCCCCCCCCTCACTGTCAGGGTGCAGAGCGGCATGTTCGTTGTACTATGCATAATATTTAGAAAAAACCAGCTATTCTGTGAAAAAATGTTTTTTTGGATGGATATTTTGGAATAAATATTTTCTGAGATGTTTGAAAATATATTTTTACGATTCATTCCTTTATATTCATTTTCCTTAGTACATTGCGCTTGATCTTTCCTGATACTGTTTTTGGCAGTTTATCGACAAATTCGATCGAACGCGGATATTTATATGGTGCAGTTGTCTTTTTCACGTGGTTTTGTAATTCTTTGATCAGTGTTTCTGATGGTTCAAAGCCATTATTTAGTATAATATATGCTTTAACAATTGTTCCCCTCATAAGGTCTGGTGCACCCACCACTGCGGACTCCTGAACTGCAGGATGTTCAAGTAGTGCACTTTCAACTTCAAAAGGTCCAATACGGTATCCCGAACTTTTTATAATATCATCACTTCTCCCAACAAACCAGAAATAACCATCTTCATCGCAGTATGCCTTATCCCCGGCGTAGTAGTAACCATTAACAAATGATTCCTGGTTTGCCGCTTCGTTGTCCAGATATTTAACCAGAAGTCCAACAGGTCTTGGATCGAGTTTGATTGCTATTCTTCCCTCTTCATGGATGCCAACAGGATGCCCTTCTTCATCGTGCAGTTCAATCTGCCATCCTGGTGAGGGTTTACCCATTGAACCACGTTTTTCATCCATACAGGGGAAAATAGCTATACAGCAGACGGTCTCGGTCTGACCATATCCTTCATAGATTGTAAGACCCGTTCCCTCCTTCCAGAGCCTAATCACCTCCGGGTTTAATGGTTCTCCGGCACTTGTACAGTGGCGGAGTTCACGAAGGTCGTACTTATTGATATCGGCTATGACAAGCATCCTGTAGATTGTGGGAGGGCAACAGAATGTGGTAATACCATAATTCTCAAGCAGGGGCAGAATTTCAGTAGCATTAAATTTCTGCTCAATATTATACACCATGATACAGGCACCCTGAATCCACTGTCCAAATAGTTTACCCCAGGCAGACTTGGCCCATCCGGTATCTGAGAGTGTAAGATGCAGGTCATTTGACCTGATATCATGCCAGAAACCTGCTGTTACCACGTGACCAAGGGCATGGGTATTATCATGAAGACACATCTTTGCCTCCCCTGTTGTGCCTGAAGTAAAGTAGATCACCATGGGGTCTTTTGCGCGTACTTTCTGTTCAACTGGTATCTTTACTGAATGGCATGAGACTGGAGCCGGGTAGAAAAGTTCATACCTGTAGTTTATCCAGTTAGGCAATTCTCCATCAATTAGCATGCAATCTGTCAATGTCGGGCATTCATTACAGATATTTTCAACTTTTGAAGAATTTTCAAGATTTGTTATAATCATCTTGAATTTTCCTGCGTTGATCCTGTATTTAAGATCTTTTTCAGTCAGCATTGTTGGGTTTGGACAATAAACAGCACCAAGTTTAATGAGGCCTATGACAAAAATCCACCATTCAGGTACCCTCGGCAGCATCAGCATGACACGATCACCTTTTTTAATGCCAAATTTTATGAGGATGTTTGCTGCCTGGTTAGAGTGTTTTTTTAAGTCGTAGAATGAGTATTTTTTCTCATTACCCATCTGGTCTGTCCAGATCATTGCAAGTTTATTGCGGTCTTTCTCTGCCCATGCGTCAATGACATCATACCCGAAATTAAAGTCTTCAGGAATATCAATAGAGAATTTTGCATATGTCTCAGCATAATCTGTCATATTATGTTCACCGGATGTGACGGGTAAGCTGAATCTGATCCTGTTTGGTGCATCGCAATACTGAGCAGGTGATGCAGCCTCGCCCAACTGTTGAGTACAGGCATCTTTTATCCATTCTGACTTGGAAATGCCACTTTCTCTGCTGAATTCCTCGATTTTGTCACCCAGAGAATCATCAATAGTGACAGAAAGTCTAACCATAGGTACATATTTGGTGCTGCACATATCATATATGTTTTCAAAATATGCAGCAGATATCCTGTTGTTGTGGCAAATCTGGTGCGAAAAAGCATATGGGGTTGCAGCACTCTGTTTTGGTGTGGCAGAAACAGATATTAACTGTTGTATGAATTTGTGTGCAGTTTAGGCTGGATAATGTATTATACAGATCATTTTTAGTCTGGATATAGTCTGCTGTATCTGTTTGTGCATGATCACAGGTGCCAGATGAGTGATGCATGTTGGCAGGTGTATAATACCAGAGAGATCCTGTGTATTACATCAGATTCTGAACTTATTTTTCAGGCGTTCTGTTATTGACATATTCAGTCGTGTTATTTCTGAGTCGATGTAGGTGGTCCATTCTGCAACTTCCCTGTTATGATTCTGCTGTTCGGCAGCAATAAGATCCAGTTTTTTGTCAAAATACTCAATCCAGTCACTGGTGATCTTAATCTGTTCATTATGTGCTGCAGAAAGTATCTTATTTTCTCCTGCCACCCCAGATAGTTCTTCACGTGCTTTTCTAAGTTCTCTCTCCAGTGTTTCAGCACGCCCGATGACCCTTTTTATCTGTTGTTCCTGGAGTGCAATCGCATCACTGTGGTCAACAGCCCTGATCTCAGGAGATTTCCTTTCCACAGGCGCAGGGATGGGAGTCTGAGTCATACTGTTTTTAGGTAGTGCCCTTCCCGTAGCCGGATGGCGTGTCTGTCGTATCCGGGATGTCTGGCGGGCTGTGGGTTTTGTATGGAGGTTGTTTCTCTCAATTAAATCTCTGCTTTTCTTTCCTCTGCCGAGTTTTGTGATTATTTCTTCTTTTTTGAGGCCTTTTGACTGAAGTTCGGCGATATCTACTGTGATTTTAACTGCCTGCCGGTCGTACACACTTATTCTTCCGATTTTTCTTGATGAGTACAGGTCTTTGTATTCTTCAGTATACCCGCGGATTATTTTTTCAGGAAAGTCTGTTTCCCTTGCGATATCATTGATTTTCAGAGGTTTTTCTTTCATATTCCACCTGGATGCGTTAATGGAGATCGAGACTGGCGAGACTGGCCGGACTAAACCGGCTGTATATTAATTATATTCCTACGACATCTCATTAAAATTGTCCTGTTCATCCCTCTTTTTGAGAATATTTTTCAGAACAGGTGCGGGGCTTTCACTATCCGGTTCAGAATTAGGTTCAGAATTATAGCGCCGAACGTTTCTTTTTGAACTAATGGAAAATGCTACCCGCATCTTCATCAGACAGCACCTGAACGCTTTCGCGTCATGCACGTTTCCTTTTTCCACAAGAGCAATTTCTCAAATTATCTAATAAAGCCTGTAAATATTGTATCCGCCTTCGTGGTGTTCTGTCTGATCATAGTCTGCGAGAATGTTTGGTCTGTTTCCAAAGGAGAGCATGATGTCAGTAAGGGTATGAACACCACATGTGTTCTCAATGAGTTTAATTAGAGATTTATTTGCTTCTCTGATATCTGCCGGTTTTAACTTTTCAAGCACATCTGACGGATATGAGTCAATATCATAATAA
>DAOVRB010000097.1 GCA_030628325.1 Methanomicrobiaceae archaeon
TCAAGTTTAAGCTCGAGTGCAACAAGACGGCGGAGGCGGCGATGGTAGAAGAGCAGGTCTATGTAAAAATCGTCCCCGTCAATTGTGATCCGCTTCTGGCGGGCGGCGAAGGTGAATCCGACACCAAGTTCAAGTATGAAGTTCTCCATCTCATGCAGAATTGCAGACTCCAGATCTTTTTCCAGAAAGTTCTGATTAAGATTGAGAAAGTCAAGGAAATACGGATCGCGGAATACAAGATCAGGAGTTAATTTATCTTCATCTCTAAGTGCATCAAGTTCGATTCTGGCAACTTCTTCAGGCTGCTTTGAAATGGCTGTTCTTTCATAGAGCATTGAACTGATTTTTTGTTGCAGTGTTCTTACACTCCAGTTTTCAATCCTGCACATTTCAGCGTAAAATTCACGTTCTAGGGGATTTTCAAGGGGGAAAAGCTCTCTAAAATGTGACCAGCTCAATTGTTGCGACAGTGTGGCAACAATCTTCGGGTCAGGGAAAACCTCGCTGAATTTGATCATCCTTGTAAGTGCCGACCTGGTATACCCCCTCCCATATTCACTCGTTAATTGTTGCGACAGTGTGGCAACAATCTTCTCACCGTAATCAGCACGACTGCCCTTTAGAATTTCATCATTAATTCGCCTGCCAATCTGCCAGTAAAGAAGGGTCATGGCAGAGTTTACCGTAACTGCGACACGGCCTCTTGCCTCATCAATAATCCTGCGGAGATCATTGAGGAGATAAGGTGATAATTTAGGGTTGCCCGCCGCCGTCATCTCTTTATCACGCTTTTTCTCTGTCATTATTATGTCTCCAGAAGTTTTCCGACATTCTCGGAAATTCTCTCCTCAAGTTCCCGTGCCTCTACAGTGAGAACTTCTAGCTCTTCGTTGAGCTCTTCGAGGCGCTCTTTGAAGTCGAAACCGTCATCCTCGCGGGGGGCAACGCCAACGTAGCGGCCGGGGTTGAGGCTCCAGCCCTGCTCCTCAATATCTGTGATCGTGGTGACTTTGCAAAGGCCGGGGATGTCGGCGTATTTTTCGTCAGGGAAATGCTCTTTTGTGAGAACTTCGCTTCCCTGAATGTATTCGGGTTTTTCCCCGCGATAGAGTCTTGCGATGTTTGCCAGAAATTCAGTCTGCTCAGGTGAAAACTCGCGGTGTGCCCTGTCAACCTGCACAAAAGTGTGCCGGGCGTCGATGAAGAGAACCTTATCCTTTCTCTCTTTCACTGTCTTTGAACGGTCGAAAAACCAGAGGGTGCAGGGCAGAGTTACGGTGTAGAAGAAGTTCGGCGAAATCGCGACCATCGTATCAACCGCTCCTGATTCGATAATCTTCCGGCGGATTGCAAGCTCTGCACCGCGTGCATCCGCTGCTGAGTTTGCCATCACAAACCCTGTTCTGCCTTTCTCGTTTAATGAATTGTAGAATAACTGAATCCAGAGATAGTTTGCGTTGTCAGTCGAAGGTATGCCAAGAGAAAACCGCGGGTCGTCTTTGATTCTCTCCTTGTCAACGCCGGAGACATTGAAGGGTGGATTTGCCATCACAAAATCGAAGCGGCCGAAACTTTTGTGAAGGTCCTCATAGTAGGTGTTGCCCTGCTTTATGTCGCCCGAAAGACCGTGTACCGCAAGGTTCATCTTTGCGAGCCGGATCGTCTCTGTCCCTCTCTCCTGTCCGAAGACAGATAGCTCCTTTCCGGGATCATGCTTATGATTCTGAACAAATCTGGCGCTCTGAACAAACATTCCGCCGCTGCCTGACGCAGGGTCAAATATTCTCCCGTGATATGGCTGGATGATTGCGACTATTAACCGGACAAGACTTGTCGGCGTGAAGAACTCACCGCCCTTCTGCCCCTCCTTCATCGCGAATTTGCCGAGGAAATACTCATATATTTTACCAAATGCATCTCCCTCCATTTTAGGGATTGATGCGAGGATTCTGAGTAGTTCAACGAGTGTTGAGTTCTCAATTCTGGTGTATGTCTTTGGAAGAATGTCCTTTAGCTCTTCATTTTCAGCCTCTATCTGCTTCATCGCCGCGTTTATCGCAGCGCCCAGATCCTCACCTTCGGGGAGTTTCTGAAGCCGGGAGAAGCGGGCATTTTCCGGAATGAAAAGGACACCCTTTGAATGGTAGTTGTGCTTTCCGAGCTTTCGGCGTCCGCTCCCCGCCCCCTGCGTCTCAATCTCCTCCTTTGCCCGGGTGAACTTCAGGTCTGCATACCTGAGAAAAATTAAACCCAGTACGGGTATGGAGTATTCAGATGGCCGTAGGTCCGAGTTGGCCCAGAGCTGGTCAGCCGCTGCCCATAGTCGGGACTCAATCTCGTTGTTGTTCGTCGCCATATGTTGATAGATAATTTTGGCGGCAATTATTTCCCTTTATTGATCTGACAATCTGAATTCATTGTATGAGGTCCAGTTCAAATGCAAGGATTATATCCCGGTGAATTTCACCAAACACACCTGCTCCGATGTTGGTCGTAAACCTGCTCAGTCTCCGCACCGTAGATTCTGAAGTCTAAAAGAGAGAGGGAGACCTTTGAGGCATTTGACATGAGTCTAATAGTTGCCCTAAACTGTGGGGGAGTTAGGATTAGCTTAATGTTTCTTACAACTGCATCAATTTCAACAACAGTAATATTATATTCTGCAAATGAGAACAGTATCTTAAATACATTAATAGCTATTATTCCAACAGGGAGTTTTTTGGTAATTTATCTCTAATTGGAGTCTTTTAATTGATAATTATGATTTTACATTTTAAAAAAATTGGAGACGAATCATAAATATATTGTTTGCTACGGAGGGCTGACTATGAGTTCAACAAAAAGAAGGATACAAGTTCACAAAAATGCAGAAGAGGAAATAAAAAAAATTTGGAACAAGGAAGAAACTGTCTTAATAATCCATTACTCATGTGAAGGTTTTTATGAGAAACCAGAGGGACAAACTTCAAGAATTGCTTCAATTGTTGTAAAACATTTAGATAGTGGACAAACCAAGTCTTTTTCAATTCACAGTGCTGCTGAAATCAAAGGAATATCTGTTGATGAAATCGAAAAAAATTTCGATGAATTAGAGAAGGATTTTTTAGATGAATTTTTTGAATATTCAAAAGCTCATAAAAATCATTATTGGGTTCATTGGAATATGAGAAATGCTAATTATGGATTTGAGGCAATAAACCACAGATATAGAGTACTTGGTGGTAAACCTTGTGCGATAGATGATAAATATAAAAAAGATCTATCACGCATTTTTGATGATCTATACGGAGATGATTACATTGAACACTCCAAATTACAAACTTTGGCGGAAAAAAATGAATTTAACACCAAAGATCTACTCAGTGGGAAAGATGAGGCACAAGCATTTAAGGATAAAGAATATGTGAAATTACATCAATCAACTTTAAGAAAAGTTGAACTTCTTGAAAAATATCTGAAACACTCTGATGGAAAAAATCTAAAAATAAATTCAGGGATGCTTAAAATATATGGAGTGACAGCACAGGGTATTTTTGAATGGATAAATGATTACTGGCTTCTTAAACTTATTTCCGGTTTAATCGTCCTTATAATCAGTGTTTTTGTACCCTACTTCACCTTAAAATTTCTGGGATTTATGTAAGAATGATAAATGGGATTACCATTTTCCAGAGAAAGTGTAATATCACGCTTTGACATATACAGCATCCTCTAAAATTCCATTATATAGTCGTCTCCTTTGTATTACCCCTGCCTTGAGAATCAGATCAACCGGTATTCCGAGTAATTCTTCAAGTTCATCTCTGAGATCGACAACTTCCCATCCAATTGGTTCCTGGAAATCAACCATTATATCCAGATCGCTGTTTTTGGTCTGTTCCCCTCTTGCATATGATCCGATTATGCTGAGTTCGTTTATCTTATATTTCTCTTGAAGGTGGGAGTAATTCTTATTCAGCGTTGCAACTATCCTTTTTAGGTCGTCTGATTTCTCTAAAGTTTTGCTGGATGAATTGCTGAATGAATTGCCGGATGAGTTATCAGAATACATATGCTGCAACCCTATTTTTTGGTTAATTCTCTATTGCAAGTGTATATGTTAAGCTTTTTTGGATTTTCTTTTACTCAGTTGGAGTTTGTCCATCAAGAGGAAGAAGCTCCCTGAAGTGCGTCCAGCTCAATTGTCTCATCAGTGCTGAGACATTTTTTTCATCTGGAAAAACCTCAGCAAACCGAATCATATGCCTTAGACTGTTTTGTGAAAATCCTCTGGCATAATCATTCATCAATTGTTGCGACAGTGTGGCAACAATCTCTTGTCCATACTCAGCCCGTCTGTTCCTGCCCGGATCCTTCTGGTGGTTCTGCACGAACCGGGTGCTCTGGATGAACATGCTGCTGCTCACCCTAATCTCCCCTCATCACAGCCCGAAGGTCCAGTTCAAGTGCTGCCACCGGCTGGTCCAGTTCAAATGCAAGGATCACATCCGGGTGAATCTCACCAAAGACACCCGCTTTTTTTCCGTCAATGATAATATCCCCACATCTGCCTTCTATGAATGCCGGATCTCCGGATTCCACAACAGTGTACTTCAGGCTCATCTCCCTGCATAATACATCCACTGCTGCGTAAATCTCACTGAAGTCCGCATCTGTGTGGATACTCGCTGCTGCCACCTTCTGAATAGTTTCAGTACCTTCCACTACATCACCGACAGTAAAAATCTTCTGCGGGAGTTCCCTGTGGTGGTTGAACTGAAGAGTTTCCATTAAGAGCGGCAGGATAGTGTTTCTCACAAGCGTCTGCTCTTCGCTGATCGGATGCAGAATAGGCAGGACGTTGTCTGCCATTTCACGCCGCATATTTTCAAAGAGCACACGTTTGTTTGTGAGGGTAAACGGCATCATCTCAAGACAGCCCAGGCCTGAAAGGATAGTTCTCACAGCACCCATGCACTGGTGGACCGGGTGCTCTTCGCCTATTGTGAAAGTCGGCGGCAGTTCTGCATTGAAGTTTTCAAACCCATATGCGACTGCCACATCCTCGAAAATGTCCCAGTCGTGCATAATATCAGACCGGTAGCAGGGCACCTGCACGATAACGAGGTCAGCATCTGCTGACTCCGGACTATCAGCCCCGGGACCATCCGCCTCAGCACCAAACCTCATCTTCTCAAGAAGTTCTGCCATCTCCACTGCCGTGAGTGTCAGACCTAAAAGGCGGTTGCACTCGGACACACTGACTCTCCGCTCAGACGGTGCAAGTGAAGGCATCTCAGTTCCGTTTACTGCTATGCTCTCAATTGTACACCCGGCTTCTGCAAGAGCGGTGCAGATGATATTTACTGCGGTTCTGACTGCCTTTTCATCCGTTCCTGTGCAGTCGAGGAGGATATTTTTCGTATCTGTTGTAA
>DAOVRB010000323.1 GCA_030628325.1 Methanomicrobiaceae archaeon
ACTTATCAGGATACATAGATTATAGAAAATATAAGAGAAACTGTTAGATAAAGATATGTAAAACAACACTCTACTCTGCATTGAAGATATTGGGGGACAGTTGCAGGTTATTATAGTAGTCTAAAAGCAAACTTAGTATGAAAGTGGCAATTGCCGCTTTCATTAAACAGTGTCTGACACAACGTGAGTTATGCACGTTTTTTAAAGAACAACTGCAGGTCAGGGATAATAAAATAGACAGGGAAAAAACCAAACAAATCCTGATAGTTGTTTTTGTATATCTCCATCTTTAACAGAAAAACTTCAAGTGATTTCAGCCTGGAAAAAAGAGCATCACATTCTTCGCCATTCAGGGAGTTAAGACTTTCAGGCATGGACAGGAGTGTTGGGAGAATATTGTCTTTTAATATCTCAAGTCTGTTGCCAGTCAGTTCAATCATCAGATTTTTGCTGGAAGCGCCCTGCAGGTATCTGACAAACAATACCTGTGAGATGAATATTACGAGGAGCGGCAGTATGTACCATCCGAGTTTTATGTGATCAATTGTAAATATTGCACTAAGAGACTTCCCCGGAAGGAGAAGTGCTGAAAACAGGATAATACCGCTGATAGCAGCAAGAAGGGCCACAATAAGAATAAATGTAATTCCCTGACGCCAGCCGGACCGAATTTTTTCACGGGCATTTATATGCACTCCAAGAATTGAATTGAAAAAACCTGATGAATAGGGCTTGAGATATTCAATACCTGCATAAAATACGATGATCATTACTGACTGAAATATGATAATTCCTGCACTCTGAAGTGCAAAGACCCCGGTAACAAATGCACCAATTAGTGCAAAGATTATGTTAATCGAGAATATCAGGCTGAAACCCAGTACAAGAGGCTGACAGTTTATGAAAAATACATTCCAGAGCACTTCACTAATAACCTGTTTTCTGCTCCTGAGACTTCCGGCACTACCACCGATATCCCTGAGAAGACCAGCCACATCCGGAACTGTACTACCATCCCCGGCTTTTACCTTCTTATTCCTGTTAGTCGTCGGGAGCATCAGAATAAACGGGTTTACCATCAGAAGAACAAACGTGGAGACAACCCAGCCTATGATATAGGCAGGTGTGATTGTATAAAAGTAAACATTGACCAGAACAGCAATCAGAATTATTACTCCTGTATACCGGATTTTTTCACCGAACTTTTTAAGTCTGGACTGTTCAGACAATTCTTCCGCAATTCCTGCCTCAGCCCTTTCAATCAGAAGAGCACGCTCATTTGTATAGTCAGGATTATTCATTTTTCAACCAGTTAATCTATCAGATAATTAATTCGCCCTGACTGGAAATATATGTGATCATCCTAAACACAGGCCTTTTATTTTCTGACTGACAGAATATCAGTAAAATTCACTCCAAAATATATTCCAAAAGATTAGGGGAAATGTAAATAACCAAACATTGTTAGGATCTTATTGATGTGTTCCTAAAAATATACTATATATTCAACAGCATGATTCTGACCAGGTTAAAAACAAACGAACGTGCACGCGTTACTGCCATTGAAGGCGGTGAGCAGGTAAAACAGACATTATATCTGCGTGGCCTATCTGAAGGGGGTGTTTTCAGGATGATATCTGGTGAAAGGGGACCGGTTCTGATTGAAATAAAAGGGTCAATCCTTGCAATAGGCAGAGGGATGGCAGAGAAAATCAGGGTAACAAAGGTATAGAAATGTTAATTACGCTATCTGAACTTGAATTCGGTTCAACAGGACATGTAAAAGAGATCAGAAAATTTCGTCATGAACTGGGATGCATGGGAATCAGGGTAGGCAAACAGGTCAGAATGGTCACAAAACAGCCAATAAAAGGGCCTGTTGTTATTCTCAGTGGAAATGACGAAGTCGAGGTCGCAATGGGTCTTGAAATCGCAGATGAAATAATAATTGACACTGAAGAGAAAAACCCCGGAAATTAGCCGGATTAACGTGGGAATATAAATACGGAGATCACGGTATGGCTAAAAAAACAGAGAGTAATAATAATAAAATATTCAAAATCCTTATGGTTGGAAACCCGAATGTCGGAAAAAGCGCTCTTTTCAACCGCCTGACAGGCGGTGACGCGGTAGTTTCAAACTATCAGGGGACAACTGTGGACTTCACAAGAGGTTCTCTTATTTACGAAGGAACTGAATACAATATAATTGACGTGCCAGGCACGTACTCCCTTGAAGCAAGGGACATGGCAGAGGATGTCGCAATAAAAATGCTCAGAGAGCATAAAGATGCAACAGCTATCATCGTCCTTGATGCCACCAAAATCGAACGTGGCCTGTATCTTACCCTTGAAATAATAGAACTGGGTCTTCCTGTCCTGATTGCTGTGAATATGATGGATGCAGCGAGAGATAAAAATATTGAGATTGATATCTATGAACTCCAGCGCATTCTCGGTGTCCCGGTTGTCCCGATAGTTGCTATCAGCGGGGAAGGCTTAAAAGAACTCATAG
>DAOVRB010000269.1 GCA_030628325.1 Methanomicrobiaceae archaeon
CCATTGAGATCTGCTGCACAGATGCAGGAAGACCAACCTGCAGGATATCCCGGATAACTGATTTGTCCGGGGTAAATCCCCTGAGATTAAATGAAACATATGTATCTTTCTTTATCACCATCCAGTAGAACATTACCAGGGATGAAATGAAAATTGAGAAGATGGTTGCCCATGCCGCACCGGCGATGCCCCAGTTAAATGTATAGATCAATATCGGATCAAGGATGATATTCAGTATACTGGAGACCACCATGGCATACATTGCACGCTTTGCATCCCCTTCACCCCTGAGGATGGAATAGGCGACGTTGGTAAAGAATATGAAAAATGAGCCCAGAAATATAATTTTCCCATATTCGGTGGCCATCCCTGCAGCACTCCCTGCACCAATCAGGATGAATATGCTGTCTGCTGCAAAGTAGAAAAAGATGGTAAAGAGGAGAGCTGCTACTCCCATCATTACCAGGAGATGTATGGCAACGCGATCCGCACCTGCCTTGTCATCTGCACCTATATACCTGGATATCGCCGACCCTCCACCTACCCCAAGACCGTTTGCAAGGCCGAGTGCGACAAAATAGAACGGGAATACGAAACCGATTGCCGCAAGTGCATCTGAACCTAGGCCTGATACCCAGAATGCATCGACAACATTGTAGAGACCGAGAAGTGTCATCGCAACGATCATTGGGAGTGCGAGTTTTCTGACTGCCGCTTTCGGGTCGCCTACGAGTATTTTTACTCCTGCAGTTTGTTTATTTACGTGTGAAGTTTCTGTTTTTCCGTATGCCCGGGAATCCGGTATATTGTCTGGTTTAATATTCATTTATTTTTCGGTCCTGATTTTCTCATTTTTTCGGATTTTACATTGTTCACTATTTTTCTGTCAGATCCTATGGGTATCTCCCGGTTCATCCAGTCCTGATGGTATAAAGTGCCCATCAAAAAATAAAAATGCCGCTTTCAGGGTTATAGAGTTTCTCTCTTTTCCAAAAGAAAATATGGGCAGACCTGAAGAAGTATGAATAGATCCCTCCGACTGAATCTATATCCTATTCAGTTTTTCAGATCCTACACGTGAATATCTATGAGATATGCGGGCATATATAGTTGCACCTGCAACCAGTCTCTAAAAATAAAAAGAGAGTCGAAATCCTTAATTTTACTCGTTGGAGTACACAACAATTGTTACGTTGTCAGTTGAGGTTTCAAGTGATTTCTCAAAAAGGATACTTCCAACATCTGCACAATCCCCTACTGCCATTCCTATTCTCACTGCATCAGGCAGAAGATCTTCACTTATGTAGTCGTGCATACCATCACTGCTCAGGATCAGAAGATCACCACTAACAAGGGTCTGTTCGTATATATCAACATTAAATGAGAGGCCAAGTGCATTCTCAACCAGATATCTCAGGGGGTGTTTTTTTGCCTCATCTTCTGTAATTAAGCCATTGTCTACGAGTACCTGTACCGGGGACTGGTCTCTTGTTCTGAATTTTATTGCACCATTGACAATATATGCCCTTGAATCACCCGTATTTGCGATAATTACGCTATCGCCCGTAATCACTGTTGATATAAGTGTGGTGCCCATTCCGCTCCGATCTCCTGTGGCGTTTTTTATTATGGTTTTATGGGCTTTTTTGTAGAGAGAGATCAGAAGGTCCTTAACCTCCTCCTGAGACATACCTTCTGAGTATCCTGCAGAGAATAAATCAGTGAGTGTGTCAACCGCAATTTTCGAGGCGACCTCACCTGCAGCACGCCCACCCAAACCGTCAGCTACAGCAAGAAGATATGCATCTGCAACTCTGATTCCTGCCCAGCAATCCTCGTTCTGCTTTCTTATGCCCTTATGGGTGATGCCAAAGAACCTGCCATCTCTGATTTTTGAATTCAGATCCTGCAAACGCCTCTTATTCTTTTTTATATGTCTGAACGGCATGTTCATCATTAGATTCATGTCCTGTTCGTCTCCACCTGACTGACTATGCAAGTGTAGTACTCTTCAGATATAATTTTTTGCCTTACATAAGTCATGAGTCTGTCAAAATCAGCCCATATCAGTTACAATTGTCACTGCAGTTATGTTGATTTGTGGGCTGAATATGATGAAACGGCATGATACAAAAACAGAAAAAAATTTCCAGCCGTAAAATCCCGGTGGTTAGCTCTATCAATTAATATGACATATTGGTTGATATGACAGAAGAGGGAGTCAGGGAACCCACAGCAGTCTATTCCAGACCAGGACCCTCCCCCCGCCTTTTAAAACGATAAAGATGGTGGAAGACTTCATCAGGGAATGGAGCGGCCATTACAAAAGGCGTGCACTCCGGGAGAATCTTCCTAGGAAGATGATGTATCAGACATACAAGGAGATTATTAAGTATCTTCTGGAATCAAACACGATTGCAATCGATTCCAAAGGCTATGTCGGATGGATTTTTGATAAGGACCTCTATGAAAGGTATGCAAAGAGCCCTGATCTGAGGATCGGGTAGTTTTAATTTTGGCTATCTGGATGAAGAACCGGATTTTTGAATGAGATGCACACTTTCTTTTGCAGATAAAGAAGCAAAAATAATCCCGCCACGTATTTCGTTTATTGTATATTAGCAGATCTCTCTCCTGAAAAGAAAAATCAGACTGCTCTCTGTCTGCTACAGCACCGGATACTATTACTGGTGACGGACGTGACCTGCGTGTCAGGCATGCATACCTATTAATGCCCCCTGACGAACATCTAACAATCAGGGAGGGGAAATTCCCATATGGCAGAAGAAGAGCACAATATGACAGATTATGAAGAGACCTGTGCAGGTTTCTCAATTGAGGTGCCCGAATACTACAACTTTGGTTATGATGTTATTGATACATGGGCAGAAAAGGACCCTGCACATCCGGCAATGATCCGGGTCGACCAGCAGGGGCATGAAGAAACCTTTA
>DAOVRB010000296.1 GCA_030628325.1 Methanomicrobiaceae archaeon
CTGTTCCATATTGTTGTGATGATATAGGTCAGATAGACCGTTATATTGCGCGTTTTTGAGTGTTATTGGGTGAGTATAATAGGGATGATCCTGTTGGTCATACTTATTGTCCTGCCAGATCAGCACTGGATGGACAGGCTCTTCATGCTAAATCACTTTGATACAACCATTATTTATTACAATATTTACAAATTCTTTTGAAATGCGTCCATCATATCTTGGTAAAAATCACCTTCACTGGTGCGATAACTGTCATACTCCTGTGCTCGGCAGGGTTTGTTCGTGCGGCACTGCCACAAGAGAAGTCTTAATCACCCCACCCGGAGATGCAAGACCCGGGTTTGAGATGGATATCAGACATATCAATCGTGTATATTATGAACATTTTAATACTTCACTCATCCCGGAAGGGCATATAGTAATTCTCAATAAAATTCCGGACAAAGACCGGATGGAAGAGGTGGTAATGGGGGGTGCAGTTGTATGCTCAATCAGGTACCTCCCTGAAGAGAGAAGATGGGAAGTATTGCCCCGGGTACATGCGACTAAATTTGCAAAGCCTGAAAAGAAATTTGTCGTAGTTGATACCGGTGCTATTGAATCCATCCAGAACGGTTCGAGTGTGCTTGCACCCGGACTTATATCAATAGAGGATTCTGTTGTGGCAGGAGACGAAGTGTTCATCGTGGATAAATGTGGTGAATGCATCGGCGTTGGCAGAGCAAAAGTCGATGCAAAAACCGCCCGGACCATGGAACGCGGTTCAATTGTCAGGACCAGAAAGGTCAAAAAATCCGAATGTTTTCCGGGCCCTGCAACATGGGATGAAGCGATCGTATCAAACAGGGATCATCTCAGAAATGTCGAAGCTGAAGCAATTAATTTTGTAAAAAATGTTGCGAAAGACAACCTGAAATTACCGATGAATGTATCCTATTCCGGCGGAAAAGACAGCCTTGCAACTCTTCTTGTTGTTCTCAGGGCATTGGGAAAGGTTCCTCTGTTATTCGCAGATACTGGCCTTGAATTTGCAGAAACATACGAAAATGTTGATAGAGTTGTCGAACATTACGGCCTTGAAATTATTAAAACAGGAAACGGAGATAATTTCTGGGAAACATTTGAAAGAGAAGGCCCTCCTGCCGTAGACCTCAGGTGGTGCTGTAAGGCATGTAAACTCAATCCTGTGAAAGAACTGGTAACAGAAAAATGGGGAGAGTGTCTCTCATTTATAGGGCAGAGAAAATATGAATCTCTGGCCAGGATGAAAAGCCCGCGTATCTGGAAGAACAATCAGGTAAGAGTTCAGCTTTCAGCAGCACCTATTCAGCACTGGACCGCACTCCATGTTTTTATCTATCTGTTCCAGGAAAAAGCACCATATAATGTTCTTTATGAGAGGAGAATTGACAGGATTGGCTGTTATATGTGTCCGTCAAGTGATATTGCAACCTTTGAACTGATTAAAGAGGAATACCCCGAATTGTGGGGAGAATGGACAGAAAAACTTGAATGGTGGAAAAATCAGAACAATCTCCCTGAAAAGTGGATTAAGAATGCCCTGTGGAGAAAAAGAGGCTTAGACGCAGATGACGACAGTAGCTATACTTGATTATGGTCTGGGAAACCTTCGCAGTGTAATGCGGGGGCTTGAACGGGCAGGTGCCAGAACAATTGTGACATCAGATCTTGACATTATTACATCCGCAGATGGCATCGTACTTCCGGGAGTCGGGGCATTTTCTGAAGGTATGGAACAGCTGGGTGAGATGAAGAGGACACTCTTAGAGTATGTTGCAGACTCACCTGTTCTGGGTATATGTCTTGGCATGCAGATGTTAATGGAAGTCAGTGAAGAGAATGGGGTTCACGCGGGTCTGGGTCTGATACCCGGCACAGTAAAAAAATTCCATCACTCACCTGGTTACAAAGTACCTCATATGGGCTGGAATACTATTCACATTGAAAGGGGAGGCAGTGACGAGAGCAACCATAACAAAAATCCGCTCTTCTCCGGAATTCCACAGGATACGTATGTTTATTTCGTCCATTCATACTACGCGGACACAACTCCGGAATATACCCTGACTTCAACGGATTATATCAACAGTTTTGCTTCATCAATACAGAACAAAAACGCCTACGGCGTTCAGTTCCATCCAGAGAAAAGCGGGGATGTCGGGCTGAGAATTCTTGAGAACTTTATCGGGCTTCTGTGAGTGGAGAAACCGGTGTAGAAGTCTTAGTTTGAGGATAACTTACAGAGTAAGTAACAACCGGGTATGAAAAGCTAATATTTTTTTTGCACGCTTGTTTTGGGGATTTATTCTCAGGAAAACCCAACACTTGCAAGATCTCATAGATTCTCTAACTCTCTGATAGACAAAACAAACAAAGTTCAGTATGAAACCTTTTATGGCAAGTTCTCCAAGAAATGCGTTGATTTTGTACAAGCATCTGTTTTAGTTTTTTTATGAAGTTAGTCGTTACCACTAACTTTAACCAACTGTCGCACAAATTAGTCAAAATTAGTCAATTTACGTAAATATTATTAATGCTTACTAACATTAATTTCCAAGTAGGGAAGTTGTGTGGGAAACATTCGTACATCTATAAACATAGATGAAAATCTACTGAAGAAACTGGATGAAATTGCAAAGATAAACGACAGAAGTCGTTCAAAAGAGATGATTCGAGCAATACAGGAATACGTTGA
>DAOVRB010000290.1 GCA_030628325.1 Methanomicrobiaceae archaeon
GAAAAGAGATTTGGTGGCCTTGTGGCAGTCAGTAATATAGACATGACTATCAACAACGGTGAAATAGTGGGATTAGTAGGGCCAAACGGCGCTGGAAAAACGACATTGCTCAATGTCATTGCAGGCATATACCGTCCGGACAAAGGCAGGGTAATCTTTCAGGGAAATGATATCACTAATATGCGCCTCAATAAGACCTGCAAAACCGGAATTGCAAAAACATTTCAGCATCCTCATGTATTTTCTGAGCTATCTGCATCCGAATGTGTAATGATAGGTGCAATATTTGGAAATCAGCATACTGTCAGTAAGAAGGAAGCCGAAATTGCAGCAGCAGAGCACCTGAAATTTGTCGGATTCCCCCAGGAAAAGTTTGAGTATCCACTTACAAGCTTAAATACCATGGAAATTAAACGCACACAGCTGGCAAGAGCACTGGCTTCCAATCCGCAGTTACTCCTTCTTGATGAACTGATGACAGGGTTGAATCCCAGTGAAAGTTCTGAAGCTGTAAAAATAATAAAAAAAATACAGGATAATAATATCAATATTATCATAATTGAGCATCTGATGCGGATTATCACAAAGGTTTCTGACCGGATTGTTGTGCTTGATCATGGTGAAAAAATTGCTGAAGGAACACCGGATGAGGTGGTCAATGATCCGCAGGTCATAGACTCCTATCTGGGTACAAATTATGCCAGATGAATTATGACTATGAATCTGCTTGATATCAAAAACTTAAATGTATTGTATGGCAATCTGCAGGTGCTCTGGGACATATCTCTCAATGTCAGGGAAGGAGAGATCGTTACCATAATCGGCTCAAATGGTGCAGGTAAGAGTACTCTTGTTGAAACTATTTTTGGTCTGACCAATTCAGATTCAGGAAAAATAGAATTTAATGGCGAAAATCTTCTCGAAATACGTACAAATAACATTGTACAAAAGGGGCTTGCACTTGTTCCGGAAAAAAGAGAGATATTTTCCAAAATGACAGTACATGACAATCTGGCACTTGGCGGGTATATGACCGGAGAAGACCAGGAAAATTTTGATTTCATTTATGAGATGTTTCCTGTCCTTCATGAAAGAACAGAGCAGCTGGCAGGTACCCTTAGCGGGGGAGAGCAGCAGATGCTTGCGATTGGACGCAGTCTTATGTCAAAACCCAAAATGCTTGTTCTTGATGAGCCTTCCCTCGGCCTCTCACCGATACTTGTCTCATCTGTTTTAGAAACGATAAAAAAACTGAATGAAAAAGGACTGACAGTACTCTTAGTCGAACAAAATGTCTTCCACGCCCTTGAGATCTCTGATCGTGGTTATGTAATTGAGAACGGAAAAATAATAATCGAAGGAAATTCTGAGGATCTCCTGCATAATGAAGACGTTAAAACCGCGTACCTTGGAATTTAAAGAATTTTTTGGATGAAAATAAGGATAATTTAAAATATTTGTTGTTTTTTTATTTTTTTCTGTTTTTTTATTTCTCTTTACGGTATCCGGATTCACTCATCTGAGCTATCCTTTCTTAACTCTCTGTACTGATCCCATCGTTCCTTAAGTTTTTTCGGAAGGGAGACCAGGCCCTGTGGAAGAAAGATAACTATAAGCACGAGTAGTACCCCGATGACAATATAACTCTCATAAGTAAAGCCGAGTCCCTTCATGCTTTCCCAGAGAACAGTCACAGAGATGGTTCCGATTATCGGCCCGGCCAGCGTCCCCATACCGCCTGCCATCGAATAAATAATCGGCCAGAAAGAGATATCAACTGCATAGATCTCAGGGGAGATATAAGCAAAGTAGTGAACCTCAAGGGCACCTGCCACACCCGCAAAGTACGTACTGATTGTAAATGCCAGCAGCTTATATTTCATGGGGTTGATCCCTGCTGCCATCGCTTCTTCTTCATTTTCCTTTATTGCCGTAAAAGCAAGCCCGATTTTTGATTCCAGTATAAAGTAGAATATGATGATAACGACGCACGTCACTGCCAGAATTAAATAATACTCATAAAGGATATAATTCTGAACAGTACTGCTGATCAACCGTGGAGATGCAATGCCATCCCAGCCACCGGAAACCTCTCCACAGAGGCTGACTGTGATCGTCTGCATAATGATGGCAAATCCAAAAGTGACCATAGCAAGGAACCACTCTTTTAACCGTACACAGATCAGGCCGATAAATAAGCCTGCAACTGCGGCAAATGTTCCGCCAAGAAATATGCTGAGGAAGGGTGGAAGGCCATATGTCACTGCGATAAGGGTCGAAGCATATGCACCGACTCCAAAAAAAGCAGCATGACCCAGCGACCCCTGACCCGTATAAATGAGAAAGTTCCATGAAGACGCATATATGATAAACACCAGCATGATAATCATGAGGGTCAGCGTGTAGAGAGTAGCACCCGTAAGAACAGGATACAATACGGCCAGTATGACGGCGATGAGTGATATATATAACTTCAGTTTTTTGCTAAACATAGAACTCACTCTTTAGATTCTCCAAAAAGCCCGGTAGGCCGGAAAATGAGCACGATAATCAGGATGATAAATGTAACTGCATCCTTCCAGACGCCTCCGAGCGTGTATGCAGCCAGATTTTCAGCGATTCCAAAAATAAGTCCGCCGATGACTGCACCCGGGATACTTCCGAGACCGCCCAGAATTATCACTGCAAATGCCTTGACAGCCGGGATAGACCCCATATATGGACTTAATACCTGTCCACTTAC
>DAOVRB010000002.1 GCA_030628325.1 Methanomicrobiaceae archaeon
CTTTGAATATAAATTATCAATCCCACTGATGCCAATTCCTATACGGGTAGCCCCAATATCAGCCAGCCGCTGGATCCGATCTTCATTCAACAGCAGGCCATTAGTACCAAGTACCGTATCCAGCCCCTTTTCTTTGGCATATTCAATAAGTTCGAAGATGTCAGGTCTGATTAACGGATCACCACCTGTGAACCCAATCCATCTGCAATTTGAATCTGCAATATTATCAATTATATAGGTCTTAATTTCATCAGTAGTGAGCTCATCATTACTCCGGCCCTTAGCATAGCAGAAACTACAATTCAGATCACACCGGAATGTGATGTTGAACGGCACAAACCATATCCGTTCTGAAAAATCCCGCACTCTAGGTTCCCTATATCCTAACAATGTTTGGAGATCTATTGCCATTGTGTGACCTCGGGATGATGTTTTTTAATCCATCGTGTATGAGGACACGCCGCTAAGGTTTGCTTGAACCATTTTTCGCTTTGCTTTTCCAACTCCTTGAGCGTAGTATCCATAACATTCCCAATCACGGGGTCAATTCTATATGCACACAATCGAACGTTGCCTTCGGGTGTAACACCAATATAAGTACCTCGACATGCACCACATTTTCTATATTCCAAACCCGGAATATCATAAGTGAGTGCGAAAAAATCTTGTGGTCGTTCGAAGAGCCAGATAGATGTTTTGTTTCCTTGGTCTTTTAGTTGCTGCTGAAGTTTGAAAAGGTCTCTTGCTTTTGCATCTTTAAGCGCATCGGTGACGTCGTGGTCTTTCACAAAACTAAACGGATGGGGATTGAACTTACAAACTGTTTTTACACAATCATATTCAGCGGCCTCACACACCAACTCTTCAAAATAATCATAGTTTTCCGGTGTCAATACGGAATTAACATTGACATATATATCATTATCATCAAGCATCCACAAGAGTCGTGTTATTTTATCTTTCTGTGATTTGTCATAATATGATATTGAGATACGCTCACATCCTGTATTCAACACTTTCTGCAGCATATCATCAGTCAATAGATCTCCATTTGTTGCAAAATTTGATAGACCAGATTTAGCAGATTCCATCATATCTAAAAACGTCAGTGTATCCGGATGAATAAGGGGCTCTCCACCAGTCAGTGAAATTCTTTGAGTGCCTACTTCCATACATTGTTCTACAATTTGTTCTAAGATTTCTACTGTCATATCGGAAGGTATACCAGGTGCTGCTTTGTTATTGCAGAAAGGGCATCGAGGAACCACATTGCACCTCAGAGTAATTTCAGGGACAACAATAAATCCCCATCGGGTTAAACATTTATGTGGGTTGCTTAAGTCTATCATATTATCAATTCCACCGTGCTTTACTGATTAAAGATTCCCTAGTTATTTCATCATCAATTCTTTCAACAGGGGTCCATAGTCCCCTTCTTTTGGCTTCATTCAAGGATTCAAGTATTGTGTGACTCATTGCATACACTCCATACACATAATTTTAGGATCATAAAGCGGTTTATCTGGCTGTAATACGTTCTCAATTCGATCGGGATATTGTCCAATCTTCTTATAATGCCGGGGGCAATCCAAATATGTACCATCAGGTAAGACCCCCAACCCTGTCAAACCAGCTGAGCATCCATTCAGGTAGCACAGCCTCTTAGTGTAATAGAACCCACGATCATCAACCATATCCCGCAGCATCTGGAATTCATCAAGTGGTAGCGGTTTCAACCCCCTGCCATCCACTATCGGTTGACATAAGTTGATATTCACCCCCACACACTCGGTTTTGTCAGCAAAATCAAGGACATGGTCTAATGTATCCTTGTTACCCTGATGGGCGTTGAACTGGATTGAGTGACTCACACAGGACTCACACATTAACCCGAGAGCATGGGTAGCCTGTTCATAACTGCCGGCGCCCCTGAGCCAGTCATGGACTTTCGAGTCTCCATCAAGGTCAATCTGTACGCCCTCATTCATCCAGAGCACATCAATGATATTATCAATTCCAGCCCCATTACTCGCTATGCTGACCTTTTGATTGAAAAAAGTGTGGAACCATACAATCAGCTCACTAAGATGAGGGTATAAGGTGGGCTCCCCGCCGGATAATACAACCCGCTTCTCACTTTTTGCATATGGCAAGTCCAAATAGTCAATAATCACATTTTTTGCCATATCCAACGGCATATGACCCATATTATACGCATCATCTGTCAAATAACAGTGTCTGCAGCGCAGGTTGCAGTTCATAGTGACATGCATGTCAAGAAACATCAAATCCACCTCCGTATCACGGTTCCATCACCTCTATTATAGTAAAATCAGTGCCATTGACATACAAACAGGGCTGTGAGTAGCACATCTGGTAATTTGCGATCACTTCAGGCGGCACAATGTACGGCCAAGCGATTTGAAAGATTGCATATGCGATGCAGCACATGACACAAATTCCGGCAGCATCAATGACAATCGGCTTAGCGACGTCATAAAGAGCGTTTTTCTTTTCATTCACACTGAGCTGGCTAAAATCAAGATGCCAGGCGTGAAAACGTATCAAATTATCAGCATGAAGCGGCAAAGAAAAAACAAATACACAACAGAACATACTACACAAAGCTTCATAGTAAACATACGCAGATCCGGGATTATACAAATCAGTGAACACAGCAAGGAACGTGGTCACAGTTGCACCCAATAAAAACACAAAAACAAGTGCACGGCAATATACCAACCCGTCCTTCATACAACCACTTCCACTTCTTTACTGTCATGGGTTATACAGCTTATTTGGCTAAGGTCAGGTGCACGGGGTAACCGCTCCAAACACACTTCAAACAGTTTGTTGAAAACTTTCTCATCTGTTATGGTATACCGTCCACCCTTGACCCGGATATTGTCATTATCCTTGACAGCCTGATTGATCTCTTCAGACACTATGGTTTTCAAACGAGCAACTGAATAATCAGTTACGCTCATGAGTTTGCGCACAACATCCATTAGATTATAATACCCGAATGTACTCAACAACTCATCATCAGCTTCAGATAAGCTCCCTCGTTTCAACAATTTATAATCAGAAATGATTTGTTCAATTCCTGTAAAATCATGCCCGAATGCTACAATCGGATTACGCGGGATCCCCTTCCAACGCTGGGACTTCGAGCTCTGTTTGTACAATCGCATTGTATCAAGTTTTGCAAGGATTTGCTCTTTTCGCCATCCCCTTACCAAATACTGATTTCCTTTTTTTATAGTTTCGAAAAACAAACGCGTGCGATGCTGAGTGATATAACGATCCATTTCCTGAAGAGCAGGATAACAGAGAATTACGATCCGTTTTGCCCCACGGATCGTCTGGAAATATTTCAACAATACCCGATTGACATCGGTATCATACATCCCCCTGCGGCTAAAATGGTGTGCTTCATCCCAATGCACAACATGAATAGGTTCAGTTTTAGGGGCAATGCGTGCAAAATCATGAACCGTTATGGCTATACAATCAGCACCATATGCCGGATCTAACACCTTTCCCAAATTCATGGCAAAAACGGATTTACCGGACCCTTCCGAGCCAAAAACGCTGATAAGCAGATCCTGATCATTCACAGCCATATCCGCACGCAACATATTCAGTTCATCAAGCACTGCCCTGTTATGTATCATAAAATCACCATTTAAACCGCTTAAATCCATCGAAAACAGTATCAAAACCTTCATCGAGTGTCAGACTCTTACTTTCACGGGATTTTGACTTTTTCGTAGCAGGTACATCAAAATCAAACGCATCGAACGCATTATCAAACCCTGACAAAGAGACACCAGGCGCTGCAGGACCAATCTGCTCACCTACACCCCTTACATTATTTCCGGCACGGTATCCAAGTTCAAAAGGGGTTAGTTTTTTGCTTTCTGTCTTCACCGGTCTTACACCCGCAGAGAATCCTTTTCCGAACGCCCCGATGACTGAACCTGCACCCGACACAGTTTTTTTCCCGAGTATTGCCAACTTGGTCTTAGTTCCGAGCACAGAACCCATGCTCTTTTCCATTCGCACGACATTTTCAGGCTTTTCACCTTTGTTAAGCCAATGTCTCAACAACGCACGGCGTTCTTCACTTTCCGGCTCACCTGGCTTAGCACGCGGAGCGTAAACGATTTTCACTTCAACCGGTTCTGGCTTCTCTTCCTTCTTTTTACGAAAGATTCCTGATATCTTACTAATTATACTCAAACATTCATCTCCTCACCTTGCGGCTCCTTATAATTATCACCCAGATCACTGAGGAACGTAGATGTACGCTTTTTTTGTTCAGGTGAATTGTACCCCAATTCATCAAGCATATCCCCAATTGCCATCAGAGCATCAAAATATTCCTTAATCGACAAACGCCCTCCAGTCACCATCGCATCTATGTGTTCAATCAGGATCCCTTTATACGTAGGGATCTTGGATATTTTAACAGACGCAAGCATCAGAATATTGTAATAATCAGTGAAGAAATCCTGCCAGACCTTCCTTGAAACCTTATCAGTACCCCCACCTAATTGGTTTACGGTGATAACCAATGCAAGTTTCTCACACGAAGAGTACCACTTATCCAGATACTCACCCTTGACCTTTTCCCAACTCGGAAAAGCCTTCCATTCCTCTTTTACATCTGACATAATTTCAAATATATCAATATGGATACTACAGCGGCCACTGCAGCCAACAGGGTCAGTATTTTCGATGTGTTATTATCATTAAACCCGGCACCCTGTTCTTTTCCGGCCAGTTCAGCCATTTCCAACATACGTCCGAGCGTGTGCTCTGACATCACCGGCTGCTCAGGAGTATCGTGAATATTTTGCAATTCAGTTGAGCCGTATTGCTGTATACAAACATACGCAACACGTGGGATCCCACCAACACGGTACACACACCCCGGATCGATGTGCACAGCGGACTCCCCGTCTTTATACATGCCTGCTGTGACCTCACCTGTGATATCGACACCATCAAACCCAGTCGAATTAGGTTGCAGTAAAATTGTCCTACGGAACAATCGATCAATAACATTAAAGCGTAAACGCATCTTTTTTACCCCCGTTACGATCCATCGCACGCAATTCACTGATCTTCTTCATAATATCCCCACCTGGTTTTCTATCATCATCAGTACTGACCTCCTCTTTTCTGTAAATACCATAATGCTGCGTTGTCAGCTGGGTCAAAAGCTTGCCCTGATGAGACAGAGACGTTACAGACAGGTCCACGACCCTTGTAAGCCATTCCACCGCTACACCGTAAAACCCATGACTCTCTGCTATCCTGGCGATTGAAAAATACAACCGCGCAACGTTCAGATCCCGCGTATCAAAATTTCCGATTGTCATAGAATGTGAATACGCAGGTATCCGCATTACTTCACCACCCTGAGTTTGAACATATTGTTCAGGCGACGCAGGAGTGATGAGCTTGTTGTGAAAAAGGGTTTCGTCATCTCCGAACTGCGCAGCATCAGCCTTTGCCGGTGGATATTGATTATTGTCTTCCATTTGTATTACCTTCCATCAATCCAATCCCACGAGGATGCCACCAGAGCAGCTATTCCCAACAGGATGTATATAATTGCAATATCACTGGGATCCAGCCCCAGTTGTAACTCAAATACCGTACCGTTTTCTATCACTGTGATCAACTCACCTGATCCAACTTTAATCCCTATCAGAATTGCCAGTATGCCTGCTAGCCAACCCAACCCCATACCTACATAACTCCTAAACAGAAACGCAAAAAACAATAGTACCACTACAAGGAAACTAAAAAAAAGAAAAAGAGTTATGTCCATCTGATCACCTCACGCAAACGGACGAATAAACACCAGCACGAGCAACAGGACCATGAACAGCGGAATTTGATTTAACAGCGCCTGCGCAGGTGCACTCATGTTTTGTAAATTGGTGGTACTTGAGTGATCGTAGTCGATGCTGTAAACCGTGCTTCCCAGACTTTCATTGAAAGTAAAATTACCGGTCGATAGAAGTTGTATCGTACCATCTGTGTAATTCATGTTGTAGTCCACTGTTCTTGTCGCTGTGAAACTCGCATTGTAGACGGTCTCGCTACTATAACGAATTGGATAATTTGTCAGCTGCATGTACGTATCCGCATTACCACTGACATTAAAACTTTCCCCGGTCTGCTGCTGCCAGCTCTCTCCGGTTAGAGCCTCGTTAACAACTGGTAACGTGACCTGGAGCGCCATGATCACTGCGATCATAGCACCAATAAAAAAGCTGACAACCTGTGCATCCGTGTTTGTTCTGATAGATTTACGCATAATCACTCCTACATTAACGGTCGTATAAATATCATAACGACAGACAAAACAAGGAACAGCGGTATCAAATCCAACAGTGTCGTTGCAGCACTACTCATATTAGCAGTTGAATTAGAAGCAAGTACAGAATCAATCACAGGCCAAGTCACCTGCAATGCTATAATCACCGCAATCATTGCTCCAATGAAAAAAGATACAATACCTGTCTGTGCCTGCTCATTGTTCTTTAAACTTTTCAGGTTCAAATATCCACCTGGTTTAGAAATATATACACATGATCGTTTCATTTAGAAGTTCACCTCCTAAAAACAAAAACATTCACAAAATATATAAACACATAAAAATACGTATGTTTACACATGCTAAATACCACTATTACGCACAACAATATCCCCATCACGCAATTCTGCATCGCTTTTCAAAACCAAATAAACAATATCATCACCAGTATCCCACCCTAACTTTTTAACTAATCTTTTCGGAACGGTCATTAAATATCGACCTCTTGAATCTTCTTGTAATAAAACCATGTTTTCACCTCAATTTTAGATAGCTACAGCTCACCGATCACCAACAAACGATGCTTTAATTTTGAATGAATCCGGTGGATCCCGCAGATCTGCGGAATATAACCGTTTCATTTTAGACGGGATATCGGAATCAAGAATATCACGATACCTTTCCAACAGATATTCAACGTAATACATGCAATCCGGATCAGTAATACTGGAAACCCATGCATCCACGGATTCCTGTTGTACATCACCATATGCAATGTATTCCCTCAACGGAATATAATTATCAATTTCTTCGTCTTCGATGTCACTGTCATCATGATCAAACAACAAATTACCTTCAGGAGTATACAACAAAGTAGTACTCCGTCCCTCATTCAATACACTCAGAATTGAGCAACGGATATCATCAAGCTCTTTTTCAGTAAGATGTTCTTCAGGCTTGAATTGCCACATATCCCCGAATGAATTTAGGGGCTCGTTCCTGAATTTTCCGGAATTGACCAGTATTCCACAGTGACCAATAAGATAACGCAAATGCTTCACTACATCACGTTCATCATCCAGGGTCCAAACCTTTTTACCGTTGATTTTAGATGACAGCTTTTTCAGCATGATCTTTTTATCACCGGTGAATTTCTGATCACCCGGGAACAAGAGCATGTGTATATGTGGTGACAGGTTCACACAGTCACGCCAATTGACATAATCCGTGCCAAGGATATCATTGATCTCATCAACCCTACCCGGAATACTAAGAGCATCCCAGAACGCCCCTGAAGAGTTAATTTCACCCCCAAGAATTGTTCTGAGAGCATCCTGTACAGCTTTTTTGATACGGAACGCATGGAATACCTTTACACCGGCATCCACATCACAACGCTTCACACGGTCGTTAGTATTACGGTGAAAATTCCGGATATCCTGTAACGTGATGTCAACGATATCATCAGGATGCAACGACGATACACCCCGCGCAGGCCTGGACCCTGTCAATTGCGCATACGCTTCAACCTTGACAGCATAATCAAACACCTTCTGATCAATCCAGAGCCGGTAACACGACGGACACCGAGAAAGCTTGCATGAAATGATAATTTCACGAGCTCCAGTTCCATCACCCTTGAGATGAGATATGAATGGAGTATGGCAATAATCAGGTTGCTGACCTTTCCCGGGAATAGCAAAATTTCCACGATTCAAAATGGTAATTTTAGGCTCAAATCCGTCATCGTAAAAAAGACCAGTATTTCGATATGCCTCTTCAGAATTCGCGCGGTTTTCATACGTAGGACAATCCTTCGGTATTAGGAGCATAGCCTGACCCACTCAAATCACTCCCCAAAAGTAGAACTGTGTTAAAAAAAGAACTAAGTAAAAGAAGAACCACAAGTCAAACGACAGACCGGGTCTCAAGGACTCACCGGAATGCCGTAAAGAGGGGCCGCTGCTCAGGCGACCGCTCACACTCAATACGGCGGGACACTTTACGTATATCCCGTATGTCGTCCTCTTATTGACTGGTCTGTAGAAGTCAATAAGCGTGATATCAGGTAATTGCACTGATTTTTCCTTGAGTCACATAAGAGGACGTATTCAACAACAACAACGAACCTGAGCATGGTCCGCTGATTTCGCATACATGGAGGGTGTACGCAGTGCTGCATAGGCTGCCATGTTTGTCAGATAACATAACCGCCTCCGAATAAATTGATGGTATCACATGCAGGACACTGAGCACTTGCAGCACGTCCACCCGTGAACTCGGCTCCACAGGTGCAGCAGGTCCAGATAGTTGCCGGACCGTATACATGGTCCGGATCCAGAACATCAGGATCGTTATTGCACAGCATCTCAAGACGTGTATGAAAAAGTTCTATATTTTCATCAAAATCAAGAACGCAGCGATTCCGTAGACCAGGACATCCCAGACACTGCATCTCTCCGGAATCGCCTGGACAAATCGGCCCTTGAGGACTGGAGCGATAGATCGGACAGAGGGGATAGGTATGAAGCCAGGATTTCATACACTCACCCGAGATTTCATGTACAACCCAACCATATAATCGGTTTCCACACCATACGTTACGAGATCGCGTTTCTTCCAATCCGGATTAGCTTCATGGAGCTGACGCAGACGTTCAATACGATCATTCGAACTATTACGCGGATCGTAGCATACAACCTCACGAACGACCGGATCCGAACCGGTCCAGCCACATTTTGCACAGACATACAAACGAGTGCGCACCCGTCTGGATATCCCCAACCCTCCGCAGTGAGGACATGTTTTACGTTCACGAAGAACCATGTACTCCCCCCTTTCTGGTTTCCTTGCAATCAAGAGGACGTGGTTTGTTGCCACGCGCATCACGTACCTGCCTGGCATATCCATACCCGAGATCAACAAGCCTATCAATATCCCCATCACTAAGCTGATTAATTGGAACTTTAGTGATAAGGGCGGATTTAGATCTCATTGTTTACCCCCAGCTGGTGGGACAAGTTGAATGAACGATTCACAAGTTAGTTTTCCGTTGAACTCCAACATCCTTGAGACGGATATCCGAAGAAGAGCTTTGAGATATTGTTCTTCAGGGATCTCCTTGAGGATATCCTCAATTTCATCCTGATAAAACGAGGTGAATTTACCCCAGGGGCTTATGGCTTTCTGTACCAAACCGGACGGACCATCGTATAACGCAAACCACAAAAGGCGCCTAATATCATCATGGCCAAGTGTTGAGTTTTGTTCCAGCCATGAATCTAACATTTTCCACGTGCTGTTTTCAGCATCACGGATCACTTTGTTTTTCGCGCGGGTATCCGAACTTTTTGTCTTTTTGAAACACGCAGGATTCATGCATATTTGACGTCGATGCTGATCAAGCCTGAGATCATCACAGGATTCACATCCGGATTTGTCAAACTCTTCGTAGTCAAGTGTGTTGTACAGATCATAATCAAGTTTGGCTGTGTCTACAAGACCCTTGACCCCGAGTTTATCAGCGATTTCCAATTGCTTTTTTTCGAAAGCATTTTTGGCAATGTTGATCTTGTCTTTCCAACAGATGGTGTTTAAACAATATCGCCGATCCGATTCATAAACTTCCTTGCAGCCATCGCACCCGGATAGATCGACACAGTAATCTCGATATTGCCAGGGGATATCATCCAATCGCAGAACATTTTCATTGCCATATCCCCCGATGTTGTTATCGATCAGGGTTTCAAGTGATTTCACGGATATCCGATCTTCACGTTCCAGAGTAATCCGGAGAGCTGCAAGGAGATCCAGAAACACCTTATCATATTTCACATACGGAAGTAGGGTGATGACATGTTTTGCAGTTATTTTCCGGAAAATCAACATTTCCCTGAGTTCTTCAGGGGCTACCAGGAGTCTCAACCGGTTTGCAACCCAGGCCTGGGATTTCCCGATCTTTGAAGCGAGTTCTTCCTGAGTGATGTCTTCCTGGAGCAGAACAGAAACAGAATATGCTTCTTCAAGGGGTAAGAGTTGAGATCTCTGCAGGTTCTCTACAAGCATGATCTCTTTTACGTCCCGGTCCGGAAGATCTTTAATGATTACAGGCACTTCAGTCAGGCCAGCCAGTGCTGCAGCTTGATAACGACGTTCACCTGCAACGAGCTGGTATCCAGATTCATGCGGACGGACTAAGAGCGGTTCAAGAACTCCGTACACTTTGATACTCCTGGCCAGCTCGGCCAGATCTTCAGTATCGAAAAACTTTCTCGGATTCCAGCCGGTGAGTGTGATGGATGAAAGATCAACATAGCCGGGGAGTGTGATGGATGAAAGTTCAACAGTCATGGTCCACCCCCGACCCAGGCTGCTCGATTCCAGCAGAACCCATGATCGTATCAATATCATCAATCAAATTCCCGATATACGGATCTCCATCGGATAGTTCGGATATCTGATACAGCAGGTCATCGACCGGTGTGACCACATCATCATAATACCAATCAGGCACCATAAAACCTTCAAGGAAATATACAACGGAAAATAAAATCATAATACACCCAACAAATGAATACACAAAAATTGACACCAACGCGCTTATAATTCGTTCTTGGGAAGGTGCCACCTGCAGACTCATTTCATACATAAACTGCTCAAAACAACACCAAGCTCCACCAAAAAGAAAGCAACCCACAACAAACGTGGATATCAAGCCTGCAAACCACAAACCAGAATAATAAGATACTCGATATGGCATCATGATGACACCTCCGGAACAATTCCAACATAACCTTTGCCAGCGGCATTGAATTCACGCCGTGCCACGATTGCATTGTGTGGAGTACGGCAATCAGCACACAACGGTTTGTTGGCATATTCCTGATAGAGCCGGTACACGAATACACGCTTGCAGTCCTCACATAAAACAGGGGATTTAAGGAGTGTGCTTTTACATGATTTCATACTGCATCACCCACTTTACCAATGTAAACCGCTACCAATTCCACAAAAAGTTTTTTCAAAAAAACAACCAACAGCCACGACCATCCAAGTGCGATTAAGACAACACTGGTATATGACAAAGTGTACCCATGGGAATGCACAAAAAACAAGGTGAAATATGATATTACGAACCCGATCAGAAGGTACAGCACCAAAAACAAAAACATGTACATCATAATCACGCCCCCTTATCGGAATCCCACGAAAAAACAACCATTTTCTTACCGAGGAGATGTCCAACTACTGACACATCAGATATCTTACGTGTAAAAAATTCATTGGAATCACCATCACTCAACGATATTCGGATAGTGTCAAGACATGGCACTTTTGACATTTCAGATATATCCAAAATTCGAACAGTATTACGTTTAGATCCGTGTTTTTCCTTGTAATATAAATCATCTTTTGAGTGTACAAGAAGTACCGACCCATCAAATAGAAACTTCATACACAGCCCCCCACCGAATCAAAATCAAGACAGGTGACTTCTTTCATAAAACCACATTTCGATGAATATACAGCATCATTATAAGACGCTATACAATGACACATCCGGCACGGCATGACATTTTCATCATCATAATTACAGCACAGTAAGCAATTACTCATATTACCGGCACCCCCTGAGCTACCGTCCGGATATCCAAAACAGGCCTTGAGACACGGCAAATGAAACACCTTCCATCTATGAGTTCAGACGAATGGAAAGCATGATCACAATCTACACACACTGATGTTTCAGGCATGATCACACCCCTGCAGCCTGTAAACCGATGGCAAAAAAGAAACCAAAGCATACGATGAGTAATGCGATGGAAACGGTTGTCCAGAGCACATACACAAACGACATAAACAGATTCATAAGACCAGGAGCAAGTACAAAATATTGAATCACAATAGATTCACGGCGACCTGATACAACAAACCGAGTTTTGTTTTTCAACAACAAAACAGGATTGATGTCAACGGATTCACCAACTTTCACACGGATCTCTTTTGACACATACTTCAACTTAAACATGAGTGAGCACCTCATGTCCAAGATAAAATTCATCTAAAAAAGCATCGGCTTCTTTCTCGATCTGCTCAAATTCAGCCAGAGCACGGCTTACGTCATCGATGGGTGTTTCGTCACAATCGCTCATGAGTCATCACTCCGTACAGCCAGAAATTTTAAAAGCAAGCAGACCAGCAGGCAGCCAGACACATGAGATACTTCAGGTACTGAGTTCAAAAACGAAAAATACGCACACGCGCCAGAAGCACCAAGGAATGCCCACCCCATACCTGAAAAAAGTGTAAGGAGCTTTGCGGATTTGTCAACATCTTTACGTTCGGTGTCAGCCTCAACAGGGCTAACGCTATTTTTGGTTGTTTGATTCATTTTACGTTCCAATAATGTTTTACTTGCCAGAATCGCTAAATTCTAACAGCAGATTAAGATAGAAACATTTCATATAAATAACTTTCTTATAAAAACGGTATTGTTCGTATGAATTAAAACAAAACAACGAAATAATATATATACTTGCAAATCCAAATAGATGTTTGCCCACAGATGCCACGTGCGCTAACACGTCATCACCGAACCATGCATGTTTTTTCAAAGCGTTCCGATAAACATGGTTCGGAATCGCATTCAAGAGGCAACAGGTACTTCGGAGGGAACGGATCTGAAAAGGTCAGGTTCCCGGCCGGAGCACTTGTTGCCTCACATACCACCTCTTTTTTTATTAACAACAGCAACTACATAAAGTATTCCCGCATGTTCATACACATGAACAATTATGAATTACATAACCGAATTTGCTACTGACTGCCGCATTAGAGGATTTACAAAGCACACGATTGAATCCTATACATGCAACCTGAACGATTTTCTTAATACGATCACAGACCCCACCACGGTTACGCAGGTCGATCTAAGAGCACACCTTACCACCCTGCAGCAAAGACATTACAGAGCAAGTACGTACAAATCTTACTACGCTGCCCTAAATGCATTCTTTGATTTTCTAATTTTCGAAGAACTGGTTTCCAAAAACCCAATCCCTGCCTTCAGGAAGAGATACATTGCTCACATAATGAAAACATTACACGGTGAAACCAGACAGATCATTAATACACAGGATATGCGACAACTCATAGAGCAAGCAAAAGAGATAGAGGATATAGCTATCTTACACACACTGGCCAAGACAGGACTCAGGCGCGGAGAGCTGTTAGAAATGACACGTAATAGTATTGACATGGATAGAAACATTATCAACGTTCCACACAAGGCCAAAAGGAGCAGACAGATAATCTTCATTGACAAGGAGTTGCATGACACAATGGAAGAATACCTACAATGGAGAGATCAACATGCACACTCAAAATGGCTGTGGGTATCCCAGAAAGGCGGCAGGGTGCATAAGGATTACCCGGGTAAGGTCATAGCAGCATGCGGTCAAAATATCGGACTACACGACCCAGACGGACCGCTGGATAAGAAACTGACACCTCACTGCTTCAGGCATTTTTTCACAACAGAGCTGTTTAAAGCAGGGATGGACCCTCAATACATTAAGTGGCTGCGTGGAGACAGCATGCAGAAGGAAGCCTGGCAGGTGTACAATCATATCGATCCGGAGACGGTCCGGGCTGAGTACGAGCGGTGCATACCACAGCTGCTCACCAAAACATAAACACACCAATCAGATTATGCACACACACCAGTCCATAGATCACACACACCGATACGGACGCCCATCGAAATGTCCGCAGCGATAGTGTTTCCAAACGACAGAGTGCAATAAGTATTACCCCCAGAATAATGGCCTTAACAATGCTGTGCGTGAAGTGACAGGTCAAAGTAGCAGCCATAACAGGGTTAAGCTCAGACCCAGGCACATGCGCATTAAGCCAGAGCGTACTCAACATATCGATTGCAAACAGCACAGTGATAACAATATATACCCAAACCACAATTTCAATCACGCCTCCGGATGATGTTGTATGATACCTGAATATCCCCAAACGACATAAACCCATGCGATGAGCCAAGGATATATGACTTACCGGACCCGCTGATCTCTTCACTGTCAGGGTCAAACTCAATGACCAAGGTATTACCATCAACAATTTCAGCACTCACTTTCTAATCCCTCCTATTCATCGTAACCAAATCTCCCTTCTTCAGTCCCATCACAGCATCAGGGACCGTTTCAATAAAGATCATACATTTCATAAACTTGAAACTCACCCAGGGCTTCATCACTCCTACATCTACAATACAATTGCTTTTATCAAGAGCAATATATCCAAGCCGCTCCCGCATCCAGAACATGTCAAACAGATGCATCCGCTCACCAATACCAACAAACATCCAGAGCATGGCCACGCCGGGGGATGCCTTCCTGCCATACATGCCTTTTGACTCCTCTCTTACGGTCTCGGGTATCAAGACGGTGTGTGCTATGGTCCTGCCATTGCATTCCAACGTAGTGTTTTCAGTTAACATATTTCAATCACCAAAATATTTTTCCAGAACTTCCTCTAACGTATTCATTTTCGCTTTCCGGAGCTTGAAAACCGGTGTGCCCTTCCTATCAAGGATTTTCATATCCACAACAAAATCATCACTCAAAAATTGTTTCTTCCGTGTCATAATATCACCCTAATCCTACAACTCGCATCAAAGCCCGTATCCACAGGACACCGATCGGCATGACGAAAAGTGCTTTTATCCAGAGCGGCAGCAGATCACTGGCAACCATACCGAACAGGGTAGGCAGCACAACAATCACACTAGCTCCTAAATCAAACCGCCGTACAGCGCATATAAAAAACAGAAAGATCAGAAATACAACACAGCCTATAAACGAATTCCCAAATACAGAGAACCACATATTTTCGATCATCCCAGCGTAATCCAGCAACATCAGATCCACCCCTTCAGCAATGATGCCACTGACAACACACCGACCACAAAAAACGGAATACCAACAACCCACTGTATCTGCCAGGGCAAACCGGCACTAACCAGCACGGCACTGATCCCACCCCCGAGCAGGAAGTTCCACACAAGACTGATCATCCCTATAAAACTGGAAGTCGGAGAAGCAAACACACTTTCCCCGGTATCCACACCACTATCACTTACATTAAACCCCTCGGTCTGGACGTTTCCCAACAGATCACCTGCAGGTCCGACCTCGAACCCGGCAAGCACAAGGACCATATTGATCCCAAGGAAGTACAACATAAGCCGTGTACCTATCATCCGATACCACCCCGCAGTATGTACAATGAAACCACAGTCATGCCGCAGAAAAGCACAATTATCCAGCTCACAATCCCCAGTATAGCCATCACCACCAATACCCCCACACCAATCACGGCATTGGAAAGCACCCCGAAACCCATAACGATCCAGACAACAATACTGGATAGTATACCCTGACCCAACGGTCCAAGTCCCTGCTCAGTTTCCAACCAATCCCCGGTAAGGTTCTGCAAGCTCCATGGTTCATCGGAGTAGTCAGTGGTGTAATTGGTAAGGTTCGTATTCACGGATTCATTGGTCCAGACATAACCCGCCTGGTCGCATAACTGCCATGCATACTTATTATACGCCGGCATCAGAGTGTAGTTGCATGACTGGTTTGCACGAATAGTATACAACTTACTGCTTTCAAGCCAGAACGCCACACGACCATCACCCCCGGCGTATGCACTAGAGATCATTGTGTCGTCATAAAACACTTCAACAAGGATACTATCAGCAGCTACAAGACCATTGAAAAACTGGATAGTGGTGAGATGGCCACCCCGACTTGCATTGGAGAGATACGTTGTAAGATCAAGATCTGATGTCAGATCAATCACGAAATTTGCCGGCTGGTATCCGGAAGCCTCACATAAAACACCGTGATAACCTTCAGGAATGGACGAAAATGTAGTACTTCCATCTGTGGCAGTCTGCTGAGTGCTATCAAGCGTAACGGTACTGTTCAAGAGAGGCTGCGCTGACATGTCCTTCACGTATACAGTGACATTGTATGTGGCTGCCTCGGCCGCTCCTGTCATACACAGCAACAGCAACACAGCGACAGCCAGGCGCAGCACAGATCGCATATCTAACCCCGGGTCATCGGTGCAGCATACAGCGCAATCGTAGCCAAGAAAGCTATGACTATAAACATCGGTATCATTTTAGCCAACAGGCTCTCATTAGTTAGGCCACTTGCATTCAGTTTCTCGGACATGTTCATGCTGCTATCAATCACCATAGGCATTATGGTTGATAGTACGATAATAGTAAGGAACAGCATAAGCACGCCGAGTACTGTAAGCTGACCGGTTATGTCTGTCAATATACTCGGTATTTTCATTTAAAATCAACCTCCGGATCAAAATCAAAGTCAAGGTAAAAGTCATGTTTCCGCGTTCTCTTTTTTCCTTTGCGGCGCATAGATATCCTGCTTTTGTACTGTTTAAGCGTTGGAATAGGCTGTCCAAACGCAGCCAGTCTCCCGAAGAGATCCTGTGTAGTTTGCCGCTTCCCAACATGAACAGCCTTCCGGCCAGTTTGGAACTCCTCAAACGTTGCCATTTCATAGCTGGCAGGGAACCATGGATACAGATTTTTCTTTTTCCGGACTGGTTCAGCGAATCCCCTGTCAAAAAACACAGGTGGCAGGGAACTATCAGGCAACCGCTTTGGCAAGAAAAACGAACCACTGGTCAAACCCGGAAATGCAATGGCCTGGAATGACACAGTCTTTAATATCGTGGCTTTCTCAATAGGTAAAGTATCCAACACAATTTCAGATGCAGGAATGGTTACAGGAACTGTCTTTGTCACGGTCTTTTCCACAGGCGTGACAAAAGGCACAGTATATTCTACAGGAACAGTTACAGGAACAGTCACAGGACTAACAGGAACAGTCATAGGAACGATCTTATCCACACTATGAACAGTTTGCTCTACGTCACTCTGCACAGCAAATTTCGGATATACCGGAGCTATAAACGGCATTCGATTCCCAGGCTTAACAGCACTAATGTCCTTGAATCGTTGACCCCCTTTGTTAAGGACTCTAAGCCAGGCCGGATTCAACACTTCAACCCCGACAACAGGATATCCCGCATAAGTGGGTCCGTAATTGCTCTTAGCAACCGGTTTAACAGTAGGTTTCTCTAAAACAGCGACAGCAACAGTGCCACCATCCTTGATAGGAGAAGACGGAGATTTTGGCTTTGCGGGTACAGATATATCATTTTCCGAGAAATATTCATATGGTTTTGTTTTGGACGTACTTGTTTTTGACGTACCTGCCTTCGGGCCCTTACCCACCTTTTCAACCAAGACACCGTAATTTTCAGGGAGTATAGTTGTCTTTGATCTCGTGATTCGCAGGGGCTCAGGTCCTACAATAACAGAACCTGGCTTTGTGAAATCAACAACAGGTTTCACTCCAACAGTATCCCCAATCACCGGCCCATCCGGAGATATCCGACTGGTATGTCCGTATCTGGTAAGCGGGACCCGGTCGGCTGCCATACCCGGATCAAACCGGATCTCCCTGATCCCGACAATCTGCTTACCATATCCACTTCGCATTTCCTGATATCCTATACTCGAATGTGGGCGGGTATGTTCGACCACTCCTTCAGTATACGTCACATCAAATGTACCGCGGGTAGGCTGCTTGCCGGGCTGTCTGATGATCCCGGGTGCATCAGGATTAGGTACAACTTCTCTCGGTAGATTCCGGACGTTTACTTTTGCGGTCACAGTCTCAGGTACGACTTGTTCCCATACGGTACCGCCAGCACCCCGCTCTATTTTAAGTGTCTCCGTGCCTGTCATATATTCCACAGCAGCTTTCTTCGGAAACACGGATTCTCTGACAGTGGTCACACCTTCTCGAAGGGGAGTAGTCACCCCTTCACGGATACCGGCACCTGCTTTAATAATCGGTGCCGGTGTTCGTGACTTGATCGCATGTATTCCCGGCTTGATCGCACGTATTCCCGGCTTTACACCCGGAGCTATCATCACGGCTGCCATACCCAACCCCTCACCCATCGAATACGGATCCCCGCTGCGAATCAATCCCGCAGGATGTGTGACCATACTTGTCACGCCTTCAGCTGCTTTAGATGCAGCCTCTTCAGGTTGATCAACAATTCGTTGCCGAATATTCGGATCAGTAGCTATAGCTCCACCAGCCAACACACCACTGGCAAGAGCAAACGGCATTCCTGCAATAGTCTGACCTGCTCCACTAGCAACACCACCGACCACACCAGTACCCAACCGTTTTTGACTTTCATCTCCAATCCCCTGACTGACAGCTGCCCCCCAATTCAAGCTGATCTTTGCGGCCCTGGTCAGTACTGGATCATCTGCGCGTACACTGCCATACTCACCGGAGTATCCGGCCTGTGCTATGCGTGAATCCCGTATAGCCTGTGATACAATAGGACCCAGATAAGAGCCAGCAGTGTCTTGTCCTGCAGTAGCAACCGGACCGACAAACGCCTTGTCTACCGGTTCAAAGTGAATGTCGGATTGATTACCAACAACGTTTTTACTTTTTCCTTGGATGGATTTATTAAGGGATCCATCAAACATGGAAGCAACCAATCCGCTACCGGCATCAGATCCGGATTTCTGTATAGAATCTACAATCCCAACCCCAGGCACTGATCCAAACATCCGATCTCTAACATTTTGAACCAAACCTCCCGCAGCCTGCTGTGCACCCATAAAAGCACCCATAACACCTGCCTTACTTCGAGTAATCAAAGGATCCCGAGATCCCAGATACTGAGAGGGGATATACCCATGGGCCAGCAACATCCCGCCGTACTTGGACATGTTGCCGGACCATGTTGCCTGGCTACTTGGTAAAGCCGGTGGAGGTGCGGGCGGCGCTGGAGGTGCATCGGCCCAGTCGGAATAATCGGAGTAGTCCGAGTAATCGGAGTAATCGGAGTAATCGGAGTAGTCGGAGTAATCATCATATCCCATAATTAACCCCTGGGTTCTTCCTGTCCATACGGACAATTACATTGCTGTCCAACAGGCTGAGTAGGCCTCAATACATTCGGAACATGACGATGGTGTAATTCACGAAGCGTTTCATCATCTATATCATAAAAAGGAAAAAGCACATTTTCACTTCGATCCGAAACATACGAGCGTTTAAACCCATTATCAAGGGCAACCAATATTTTTGTATTTCCATCATAGTTATCAATATAATCCTGTGCCGCTACCCGCTTTGTACACAGACCACCATTTACAAGACCATGACAAACAATAGGAATAATTTCAACAACATAACCTAAGTTTTTCATAAACCCCAATATTCTATCTCGATAATCCACTACAGATACCGGGTGTCGGTTTTCCACGTCCACGGTAAAAACCGAAAAACGAACACCTGAAGATAATAACATAAACAACAACAAATGACTCTTTTGACCCGCACTATAACTAAGGATAATATCATCAGGCAATTGCTCAAGCCTAGTCATCAACATATCCCATACACTATCTAAATCATCACCGGAATCATTGGGTTTAGTAATGGACAAAACGGATCACCTCCTGACAAACTATTGTTGAATTTCATTGCATGATATGAACACCCGCCACAGATGGGATTGTACTGACAGGTTCCACATGTTCCATTTTCATTTTCAGCTATATGTATTCTGCATTCTGATTTAGCCAAATCTTTGATATCATGGGTTTTCAAGTTACCAAGTGGAGGTATCAATCCATAGAAATACGGACATGGATATACATCACCATTAGGAGCAACATTGATCAGACCCTTCGCAGCACCGCATTTTTTAGCAAAGTCCTGCATTTCATACCCAAGTTTGGATAGGAGCACTGCATCATATGGCCGCTCCATGAGCCAAATCTTGAGGTTTGGGTATTCAGTTTGTTTTTTTATTAGCTCTAATACCAGCCTATCTTTTTGCTCATTCGTAATGTCTATATCAGGGGTGCCATTACCTGCATAGATCATATTATACCGGCAGAACTTATAGACGCCCAGCTCATAAGCATAATCAACCATATCAAGGAATGAAGAATAATTATCTTTCGTAGTGACTGCCCGGAGGCTAATTTCAAAGTCAAAGTCCATACATAACCTAAGCATCGAATCAACGGTTTCAAACGTACCGCCACCCATGACCTTTGAATATAAATTATCAATCCCACTGATGCCAATTCCTATACGGGTAGCCCCAATATCAGCCAGCCGCTGGATCCGATCTTCATTCAACAGCAGGCCATTAGTACCAAGTACCGTATCCAGCCCCTTTTCTTTGGCATA
>DAOVRB010000197.1 GCA_030628325.1 Methanomicrobiaceae archaeon
AGTATCTGTTCGAGCGGAAGAAGGATTGAATCTCCTGATTCAAAGGCGTCTGCAAGCATTTTCAGCCCTTCCTGGATGCGTTCAAAATGAATCGGTCCGAGTTCGACCGTACTATCTCCTGAATGAATACATTTGAACCGGTTCATTAGTCCGTTATAACAGGTATTCAGAACATAATCCGCCAGAAGATAGTCATCACAAAATGAATATCTTAGTGTACGGCTGGTAATTCCATATGCTGCGGAAAGATAGTAGATCTTCTTCTCCACATTTTCCTCTTTTCTCATATATACTTCAACACGCCGCAATTCTGCGACCAGTTCTTTTCTGAAGAAATCATCTTTTGACATGAATTATTCTCTCTCCTATTGGATATACTCAGGAAATTCGCTACCATACCCATCTGCCGTTGCATGAGGAGAAACTGGGTAATTAAGACCAGAACCACTGGTGCCATACTCTCCCATTCCCCATCCGCTTTCCGACTCTGATATTTTCGTTAAATGAGGCCATACATTTTCATTCAGGGTATCTGTTTCCAGAGAGCCGGTAGCCGGAACACGCTCACGGATATAGTCCCGAATTTCCCTGACTTTTTCATCACCAAGCATCTGCCCGATCAACGAATTGTTCACAATCTCAAGTGACCGGACGATTGATGATGCCGGATTAATGGAATATTGGGGGATCCGGTCATTGGTGGCAGTGAGGATGTCCCATTTGACAAACTTCCTGACCACCCTTCCAACCGTGACCCGGCTCACTCCTGCCTCTTCCGAGAGTTCAGTGATGTTGAACTTCATATCATCAAGTGCTAACAGGAATTCAAGAAGCCGTAATTCACAGGTGTTACCAAATACTCCCTCAAAGGGATGTGGACGTGTCATATCTATCACAATTTCAGATGTTAATCTTTAATCCTTACATTCAGTTGCCCTACCTGGGGCCCCTGCAGACTGATGTCTATAGATTTAGTGATAACTTATCTTATCACTTGTGATAAAAATGTTTTGCACCGTTCCCGGGGTCACTGTTACAGGCCCTTAGTGGTGATATACCCATGGCCGGACAGTGCGAAACTCGCTTTTGGAATGTGGGAAATATAGTATTTATCTTCTTTTTTTGAGATTTTTGTAATGTATCCTTCGTTTAGCAGTTTTTTAATGGCTTTTTTAAAAGAGAGATGTCCGCGGTCGGGAAATTTTTTGAGGTATATTTTGTTCAACTTCTTTGAATGATATCCTTCATTTGAACTTAGACATCTGCTTGTATAGAGGCGCTTAAGAATAAACAGGGTTTCTTCAGAGAGTCCGCATGACATAAAGGTCAATGAGTAATTAGATTTTATAATATATATACATGACAATATTCTTGGAATTTTGGGGTTATTTTCCTCCGTTGCCCAATTCCTGATCCACAACACCTGGAGACACCCCCATGTAATGACTGTATGAGGGAGCGGCTTAAAAACGGTCAGTATTTTGGGAAAGACTATTTCTGAGAACTGCTTGAACGTGTTCGTTCAATTCGTGCCAGTGAGCGTAGAATTTATCAACAGATCTCAAACGGGAAAACCATCATCCGAAATCCTCCCTCGCATTCACCCCCTCCACCGCCGTCACCCGGTAGAACCCGTTGTCTCCTATCCATAAACAGACAGTAGTTCACCCCCGGTAAAAAAGGCACATTTAATCAATAACAAAATCCGAGTACAGACTGACGATCGACATGTCAGATGTAATCCCCCTCTTTTCCATAGCACAATACGCCACACGTGCAGTTTGTCTGATTATTGTCGGGATTGTTGCAGTCAATATCCTTGCCCGGACCGGGATCTTTTCCAGGTTCACAAAAATATCACGTCCACTCTGCAGGATCTCCGGACTTTCAGACGGGGCAGCCCTCTCAATCATTGCAATGACAGTCAATGCCACTGCCGGAAAATCAATGCTTGCCGAATATCACCGGGACGGAAAAGTGGAGAAGAACGAGATCATACCGGCACTCCTGATGGGCACTTTCCCTGTTGTCTTCGGTGAATCGCTCTTCCGTGTCCAGTTGCCGACTGCAATTGTCCTGCTTGGCCCGTTTGTCGGTGGAGTCTATACGTTGCTCAACCTCTTCTCAGCATTTCTGCAGGCAATGGCGGCTATTTTGTACACCCGACTGGTTCTTGCGCACAAAAGTGGCAGACTGCCGGTTGCCTCCGGAAACGCAAACGCAAACGCAAGTGAACTGCCTGAAATAACATCCATCACACTTGAAACTGTAAGAGAGGGTGTAAGGCAGTCTATACCTACACTGAAAAGAGTACTTCCTGCGACTATCACTGCAATACTTGCATTTTACGTGCTTTCACTGACAGGTCTGATGGATTTTATTGGGATGGCGTTTAATCCGGTCCTCCGTCTGGCAGGGCTTCCGGGGGAGAGCACGGCAGCGCTTGTGGCGCAGTTTATGCACTTTTCTGCAGGATATACGGTTGTTGCCTCACTGATGATCGAAGGAGTCCTGACAGTTAAACAGGCGATTATCACACTGATTATCGGGAGTATGGTCGTTATCACGATGATTTACATCAAATACTCAGTACCGCTCTACCTCTCCCTCTTTGGGAAGGATGGAGTCCGGATCTCAATAATAACCTATGCCTCAAGTATGACGGCGAAAATTATCTGTATATCTCTTGTAATTCTGATATTCTGAAAACGTGCATGATGCGTAAGCGTTCAGGCACATTTTCATACAAACAACTCTGATTATTCTTACAAAGTGCTAAATAACTCTTATAGTTGTAATTTAGTGGTACAAATATTTGTATAGCTGCTATTACATAATCAGTAATCTGCATAATTCTTCAGGGGCAGCTGAACCAGAGGAAGGCATCATCAGATATTCTGACATTCCGGATTTTTGGAGGAAAACAATATGAAATTATCAGTACTCGCATGGGGGAGTGAACTTACCCTCATATCAAAGGCAGTGGCCGAACTTGGATCTGAACCTGAACTTAAACCCGAACCTAAACTTAAAATTGAACTTTCGGCATGGTCAGTGTACGAACTGAGAGAAGACAGGCAGAAACTGGCTGAATGCATCAGGTCATTTGAGAATGCGGACATTATACTGATTCATCCTTCCGGGGAATCCTACTGGGACGAGATCATCGAAGCGTTCCCTGAAAAAACACCAGTGGTATCATTCGGATATTCTGATACCTTCCTCTCTGCCTCCACAGTCCCGGTTTCGGTAATCTCTACTGTCGGCACCTATATCCTGTACGGTGGAGAAGAGAATTTCAAAAATATGCTCTCGTACTGCGCCTCTGAAATACTGGGGATGAATATCCCGTACAACGCACCCGTCCCTGTACACTGGGAAGGAATTTCCCATCCGCGTTCAGAGACGGTCTTTGAGACGACTGAAAAATATCTATCCTGGTATACTAAAAAACACGACCGGACAGTGGGGATATTATTTCCAAGAACCCAGTGGATCTGCGATGACACCCGGATTGTCGCTGCACTCATCAGCGAACTTGAAAAATTCACAGATGTAATTCCTGTCTTCTGCTTTGGCATATCTGACGATGTACTCGGTTCAGGCTCAGGCACTGAAGTAATTGAGGCATATTTCAGGGGAAAAACCGATGCAATAATTGACCTCCGTTCATTCATCAACGAAAATGACAGGGCATCATAT
>DAOVRB010000051.1 GCA_030628325.1 Methanomicrobiaceae archaeon
GGTCTTCGTGGTGATGTATATGAGATGGCAGAGACTGCTGACTGCAGGATTGTAATTGAGGAGAAAAACCTGAGAGGCCTTGTACAGCCCGATGTGTTAAAGATGCTTGACAGACTGGAAATTGACTATCTCGGAGTCTCACTTGATGCACTCCTGATTGTCGCACCGCCGGAATCTGCTGATGAAATTATCCGTGTTGTTAAAACTGCAGGTGTCAGGATGGAGCGCATAGGTTATGTGGAAGAAGGTTCTCCGGAATCAATTCTGCTGAAAGATGGGAAAGAAACAGACTTCCAGCCAAAATTCAGGGAATCCGCATACACTCCTGTGAAGAAAGTTGTTGATACGGAAAAACGCAATTTTGAAGAGATGAAAGAAAAAGTTGAAATGGCGGCTGATGCGGCTGTTCTGAAAAAGAATAGGGTGTTAAATCTCCTGAATAAACCAGACCGGCAATAGTGATCCTGACCTGTCTCATCATTATATTCACATTATTTAACGTGTGACAATGAGAGTCATATTTAGGATGAACTGTTTGCTGTAGACAATAAGGCCAATCAGATCGCCAAACAACCCATATTTTGTGTTTGGTTGCCACTGAAGTATAACTGATTACCTTATAATCCAATAGAATTCATTTGTGGAACAGCTTCTGGTGATTAAAAAAATGGTTTTCAGATTACATCCGCCCTATACTTATATTATATGTTTTTACTACCAGGTGGTCAACAGGTGATAATACATATGAGGCACCGGTTTTTTGCAGTCCCCCGTCTACAATAGATGATCCCGTGAAGTAGTTCTCCCATGCTTTTGAATAATCATCAGCAGAATCCTTTGTATAGGTTATCGTAACAGTTCCTCCGGGTGATGAGGGATCAGCTACCTGTGGTGCATCACACATACTCATAGGCAGATTACCAATACCACTAAGGGAACACGTGTTATCAGCTTTAAACCGGGTTAAAAATATCACAAAGGTTTTCGTATTCTCATCATAGAACCAGCGTGGTTCTGCAAGCATTGTTGAGCCCTCAGAGTTCTGCTCCCGTTTTACAATGGCACCGTTTTCAACAGTTATTACTGCATACCCTCCGTCAGAAGTATACTGTACCTCACCAGGTTGAAATACTGTATCAGTAGAACCACTATAGCTTATTGTAAACAACTGCGAGGTATCTGAATAATCATACACCCACAAAGAACCTCCGGCAACATTCATACTTACATCCCGGTATGGAACATTGGAATGAGTCAGGAGTTTTATATCACCCTGGATATTGATCATCAGCTGCTCCATGTTCCGCTCATCTGTTGAGATCTGCTGATCAAGAAGCATCGGATAACCATAAAGTGTCACAAGTCCTATGCCCGTTATCGTGATCATAAAGAGCAGCATAAATCCAATTGCCTCAGATACGCCGCTTTCATCATTCATACTATGCAATTATATCTCTCCTTAAAATCCACTTGAATTATATATAATTCGGTTTAAGTTGCTACCTGACGTGTTCCCCATGACTGGCATTGTCTCACCAATACCTGCAATGGCAATATTACTTGCAACATTACTTGACTGACTTCCATCAGTAACAATGATTTGTTGTGATTTACCTGTCTTTACCGGATTCAGCATGACCCAATAATCCTTGCCTCCAACATCGTAAGGCAGGTCAAATATAGACTCTATCTGGACATTTCCTGCTCTCCTCCCATGTTCATCTTTTGGAGCAAGGATGTACAGGTCTACAATTCTCGTACTCACCCCGTTTCCTATATCAATATAGTGATGATATTTTAGATTGTCAGACGGCCCTTCAATAAAAACAAAGTTTGTTGCCAGCAAAACTACAACGAACATAACAATCAGAACACCGTTGATCATAATATTCGCAAGCAGATTGCTCACGGCCTCATTGTTATCTGTTTCTCTGTTATGGAAGTGTAGATGTCTCATCATACTCCACAACACCATTGTTAAAATGTATGTTCATATTTACATCATCTCCAGATCTGGTAAGACTAAAGGTACAAACAGTATTCTGTCTGTTAATTGCCAGCATGGAGATATCCCCCATCAGATTACCCTGAACTCCAAGATTATCTACTATCCCACTATTGCCTGAAAACCCAATAATTTCACTCCTGAGATCTTGTATATCATCCTTTGGAAACTCAAGGACCCCTTCAGACGTGCTCTGACCAACAAGTGTAGACTGACTGAGAATAAAGGAAAGAAAGAGAATGCCAACACATACCAGAAATCCCATGAGGACTATCCACTGCCCTTCATCATTTAGCCTCTCCATAACATTACCTCCATAAGAACGTCCTGTTTTCTGTTATCAGCAGGTGAACCTAGAGGTTTGCCATCGCAATAGACCCACCTCGTCACACTGACCGCAGGCTCCCTGCAGATTAATTCTCCACGAGTTGAATGAGAAAAGTGATAACTTTTTATGTCATTGGTAGCATCAATCCTGTAATATACTGTTGCATTGTACTGGATATCATCAACATACATGGTTGCACCGGTTACATCACGCAGATAATCCGTAAAAGCAGAGTTAAACAGAACAGGGTCGTTCCCCTGTACACATCTTTCAAGAAGGCTTCTTTTTAAAGGATTCTCTGCCTCAGTCCGGTTTTCCGGCGTATCCATCATCATAAGTGCATCACTTCCCATCTGCTCCAGCTGCATATCTGAGATGTGTACATCACCGGGCACAAAAACCGTTGCTGCGCCAAATACAAAATAGGCTGTTATAAGCATTATTGCAGCCGCGGTAAATCCTTCAATTGTATACAGTTGCCCTTCTTCGTTTACCACACTGTTACCTCCACTACACCATCTTTAAGCTGAGGGGGCGATACTGTCGAGTAGTTGTAATTAAACGTGCCACTGATGTTTGTTCGTGATGGCGAATCATCAAAGGTGTATATTATCTCAATCTGATCAAGACTCGTTATTTTTCCATGGTAATCTTCTGGCTCCACTATAAGAGAGATATTTGAAGCCACATTCTGTGGAAGGCTGGGTGCATTATTTCCATCAATAGCTGCAGGATCCAGATCAAAGAGTATGCCGCCCCTCCTGAGTTCGATCTTAGTAAGATTTGCATGGGTGGCAGGACCTGGGGGGCTCGAACTCTTGTTCAGTGTTTCAGCAAAATTTGTCATATCTATTGTAACAGTCTCTGATGAGGGATCAATCCTGTAGGCCGGATTAATTGATTTGTCTAACAATGTACTGAAATTCATTGCCACAGTGTAAGTCTTTAAGCCTGAATCCGGATCCTCATCCCAGTTATCTGAAATGGTGAGATCAATCGTTGCTGTCGGAATATACTCCTTTACCTTCACAAGTCGTCGTATATATCCATACTCACATTCAGGAACAGGTCCTCCTACAGAATAATAATCTATCCCTGCACCTACAGACTTCACTGAGATGTTGTAATGATACGGAATGTCTGTAAAAAAGAGTCGATCCCTGTACTCAGAGGGCGTGAAATTATAATACTCTGGTTCATTAAAAAAACGTTCTATCTTGCTGATTGAAAGTATATTACAGGAAACTGAAGATACAGCAAGACCAAACCTTTGAATTTCAGCTTTTTTCGAGTCAGTGTTTTTCTTCTGCTCCCAGCAGGTCCGGTCCCTGATATCATCATCAATGGCACAATACCCGGGGTCCTCAACCAGAATCACTCCGGTACGGTAGGCAACTGCATTATAATCAATAGATTGACTGCCAATACCTGTAGTTATGCCGGGGATCATGTTCACCACCATAATCAGAGCAAATATGAATACTGTAAATCCAACAAGGAAATCTATTGAAACCAGTCCTTCAGTATCTATTGCCAGATCAGATCAACTCCCCTGTCTTTGCATTAAATTTTAATTCTGAGATGCCTGTTTCTGATCTTGTACTAACTGAATAGACACCTTCTGAAAGTCTGAGCTGTGTTTCAGTAATATCAGAAGATTTTATTTCATCACTGATGACAGAGCTCTTCATCTTATATAACTCATCAGGACTGAGTGTTGCATTCAGATCAATTGCGTCATCCATAAATCTTTATCCCCATCCGATCTGCCTCCACTCACTGTTTTTGTATACAAAAAGGGATGAGATATTATTCTGTGTGACACCAAGTGTCCAGGTCCTGGCCATTCCACTTATATTAACACCATCTCCGACTACAAGATGAATGGTCATATTTTCTGTACTGACCTCTCCTTCGCTTAAATATATCTTAAGATCAGCCATGGCCGCATTAAGTGTAACTCTCTCATTCACATGTGCGGAATTTAACTTCACTTCAGACAACTGTGGGGAGGACTCCGGTGCTTCAGTCATACAGCCACACAACAGAGTGAATGCCAGCATCAGGACAATAATAATAGTTAATGTTTTCATATGTGTACATCCCTTACACATTTATAATCAATATTCCTCTGACTGGCAAAGAATATCTGTACAGAAATATTCATTCTTCTTCTCCCATATATAGATAAACACCATTTGGAATTTCTCTGTATTTATGCCTGCTCTAATGATTGAGTGATAAAAACTTATCATAAGATGCTATATCCGGGCCCTTCTGCAGACCGGCAAAAAGATGTACGCCATGCAGGTTTTATTTCATCTCAGATCCTTATTCTGGGAGGTCAGCCCTGGTTGGGCCTTAGAAATCCAATCCGAAAGGCTATCTGTCCGTTTCATAGTTACTGTCCCGCCAGATCAACACTGATTGGATAGGCTCAGGCTTATATCCTAAGATTATAACAAACCGATAATTATATCTATACTTGAGGATAAATTATCGTCAGTTATCGAATAATATATTATGGAGGCATGGGCCATGTGGAGTAAAATTTTATTGTGTATAGTTATTTTAACATTTCTCTTCTCATCAGCCGCCTCCGGGCTTACGCAGAATGAAGTTACAATTACATCAGATACAGACTGGCTGGTAGCAGGAAACGGAGAAACAGCTCTCATTACCGTGCAGATACAGAACGCATCAGTTGATGTAACAGGGGTTAATTTTAACTCAGCTGACGGAACATTTGGAGCAGTAAGCACAGTAAGCTATGCACCCCCAACATATACCTCAACCTTTACTGAAACTACACAACAGAGCGGGGTTGCAGACATTCTTGTTGATATAGCGTATCTTTCAGGCGCTGATGACACCACCTGGCATGTTGAAAAACACTTTTCTCAGAAAATAGATCATAACACACCTTACCGGATTTCAAATCTTGACTATGAACTTGAAGCAACCGCAGGGTCAACAGTCGATGTCATTGTGCAGATGACAGACCAATATGGCAATCCTGTTGACAACAAGCGGGATGCAGAGGAAATTAAGTTCAGTTGTTCCTTAAACTCTATATTTGTAGAGAATGGCGGGACAAGTATTACAAAACAGGTGGATGAATACGGAAATATTACTCTAAACTACAGGGTGTCAACCAGTGCAGGTACAAACACCATATATGTTGATCCTGTACCTGAAAACCCTGGAGAACACTATATATATATTGAGACCATCGGAAATTCAGTTCCCAGTAATATCAATGTAGATCTCCAGCCTGACAATGGAGACACGCCCTTCCTGTCAATTGGTGAAGGCAATTACTTTGTTCTGACTTACACACTTACAGACCAGTATGGAAACCCATCATTATACTGTCCCGTTGAGGTCTCTGATGACCAGTCAGGTCTGTTGGGCACCTACACACCAAATCAGGATGGCAGAATTCAACTCCACTATGGGCCAAGCGAGACCACAGGGATTTTTACAGTCACAGCAGTAGCCAAAAGTAATCCTCAGGTGAACTGCACATCCACAATTGAATTTTACAGCTCCAATCCCAGAGATCTTGTTGTCACTGCAAATCCTCAGGTGCTTGCAAGCCGGGATGTAAATGATACCCTCACCTCAGAGGTACGGGCAAAGATAATTGACGAAAAAGGGAACCCGGTACGTGATGTGGATGTATTATTTCAGATCACAGGATTCTCCATAGAGGATTATACACAAACACAGGCACCCGAACTTGATAATGGCGGTTCTCCTGTTGGTGTCGGACAGAGTATAACAAGCACCTCCGATAATGACGGTTATGCAACAATCTCATTCCACCCGGGTGCGTTCACCAGAGATTCAACTGACACTAACTACAGTTCCACTGCCAGTGGTACTGCTACAGTACAGGCACAATGCACACTTTCAGGTGTTGAAAAAACAGCTATCATAGATATTAAGTACAGGAATTACCCTTATCTGAGTGTTGAAACTGTTGTAGAACCAGAAACTGTTGAAGTGAATAACACCGTTTCTGTCACTATTCGCCTCAGGGGCGACGGGTGGGCACTACAGGCAAAACCTATTGATGTGTGCCTCTGCACAGACAGGTCCGGGAGTATGGATGGGAACCGCATGGAGATGACAAAAGAAGCTTCACATAACTTTGTCTCAAACATGGACAATGGAAAGGATAGAATTGGTGTTGTCTCATTTGGTGCTGACAAACCTACGCAACGTTCGGTATCCGGGTATTTGGTAAAGGAGAGTTATTGGAAATGGCATTGGGAAACCGATTATAGTACTGGTAAGTCGGTCTATGCCACACGTGATATTGCTATGACTGATGATTACACAAATGTTGACAATACAATAGATAACTGGGTTGCCAGTGGATACACCCCAACAAGAGAAGGTATTTACAGAGCAGTTAGAAACATTGAGGATAATCCACGTAGTGCGGGGAATCTTGTAAAAGCAATCATTCTGCTGACAGATGGACAGTGGAACTACGGGGGCAATCCATTGGATGGTAGTGGATCAAGTTATTATTATCCACACTTTACTGCTGATGGTCTGGGTCCGGATGAAAGTGTCATAAACTATGCAAAGGAGCACAACATCAGGATTTACACCATCGCAATGGAAACTACACAATCTTTAGCTGTACAACTCGAAGGTTATGCCAGTGAAA
>DAOVRB010000158.1 GCA_030628325.1 Methanomicrobiaceae archaeon
CACGCATTTTTTCAATAAATTCACGCATCGTATCCACTCCATCTTATCCTGAGACGGTCTCTGACATAAATCCGGTTCACCAGAATCAAACCCCGCTCCATCTCATTCCAATATTGTGTTCAACCCGAAGGTGGTCAAGTATCCGGGCCACTACCATATCCACAAGGTCACTAATACTCTCTGGTTTCATGTAAAACCCAGGACTCAAAACCATTATCGTAGCACCCGCTTCATCAAGGATGAGCATATTCTTCAGGTGTATTCTCGAAAGCGGCATCTCCCGCGGCATAAGGATACACTCCCTCTTCTCCTTTAAGCATACATCCGCCACACGCGTAATAAGACTACCCGATATCCCCACACTTATTGAGGCAAGAGTCTTCATACTGCAGGGCACAATTACCATCCCGTCGTACTGGAATGAACCACTTGCAATATCAGCAAACATATCATGATTGTTCACATAGACAGCATCAAAACCTGAAAGGTCAACACCCTCGTATTCTGCAATTTTGTATGCCATATCAGTGATTATTATATGCACTTCAGCCACAGGTGTTAGCAGTTCCAGCAGGCGCCGTGCATATATTATACCACTTGCTCCGGTAATTCCCACTACATATTTTTTCTTCATCTTACAGACACCGCACTCAGTTAAATATTTAGTTTGTCCTGTTTAGTGGGCCTTTTGATATGCAACACTTCCACCGCCGCCTCCTCAACCACTGACCTGAACTCATGCGGGGTATAAACTCCCATCCGCCACTGCCTTTTTCTGGTATCATTCAGAGTTTTCATCAAAGGGGAGAGGTTTTCAAGGCTGACAAGATCATGATGGTTTCTCACCAACACTTCCATTGACATATCTGATGGAAAGGATGACAGGTCGACAAGGACTGAGTGTGGGTCAATACCTGCTGTTTCAGCAATTTCAACTGCAATCTCTCTGCCTTTTTCAAGCGTAACCTCGCTCTGCATGGCACCCGTATTTGCCAGATCCTCCCCCACATATAGTGCTCTCTTATACAGCCTGCGCCTGTACAACCGTTCCATCATCATACGGGACTCTTCACACGGTGAGGTCAGCATCTCTCTTGTGAATGCCGCATCGTCCATTGACAGGAGGGCTTCTGCGCATCCCTGCCCTGCCCACTCAATGTGTTTCATTGCCGCATACTTTACCATGCTCTCTGCAATCCTGCTGACATGGTGAAAATATACCGCAGGGCGCATCAGAGTCCGCGCAAGGAGAAGCGACTCTGCCGCGTTAATCCCGGTCTCCTTAAGAACAATCCCGGATTCTGTCATTACTATGCTCTGAATGAGCCTCTGGGCATCCACTGTGCCGTATGGCACCCCTGTGTAATGCGCATCCCTCAGGAGATAGTCCATCCGGTCCACATCCAGATCACCATGAATAATCCCGGAAAGGTAATGTTCGCCATATACAACATCACATAATTCATTGGGAGTGATATTCAAATCATCCAGTATACCGGCAATTTCATCGTCTCTTAGAAAGTTATCGATTTCCTGGTGGCTTCTTCCTGTATACTCCTCAATCAGAGGTTCGGTCGCATGTGAATAGGGACCATGACCGATATCATGCAGGAGTGCGGCAACGGTGACAAGTGTGGTTTCATCTTCTGATAAGTCCATACGCGGGCATACCTGTGATGCAAGGTGCATCGTACCAACAGAATGCTCAAAACGTGTGTGATTTGCTCCCGGATACACCATATGCGAAAAACCAAGTTGTTTTACATAGCGCAGACGCTGTACCTGCGGGGAGTCAAGTAATGGCAGAATGTCGTCCCTCACCTCGACATAACCATGCACGGGATCTTTAATGACTTTCATGTGAATTTGCATTTAATATTTGCAGTTAAGAATCATCATATATTTGTTGATAAAAGTATTGTGTAATGATTACCTTTCTATCAGGCGGAACAGGCACCCCAAAACTGGTCAGGGGATTTCGGAAACTGTATAATGACAGTGACATTTCGGTCGTTGTGAATACTGCAGAGGACATGTGGGTCTCCGGAAACCACCTCTCACCCGATATTGACACAGTAATGTACCTTTTTGCGGGAATCCTTAACACAGATACATGGTGGGGTATTGAGGATGATACGACAATCACGAATGATTTTTTGAACAAAATGGGTGAGAACGAGTTTATCACAGTCGGTGATCAGGACAGGGCAGTTCACATAGCCCGCGCTGCAATGCTAAAACGTGGCCTCTCACTAACAGAATCCACAAAACTAATCTGCAGGGAACTTAGAGTTTACGCAAATGTGCTGCCCATGACAGATCAGGAAGTTACTACATTTGTCACCACTCCCGATACGGAGATGCATTTTCAGGAATACTGGGTGAAAAAGAAAGGCAGAGTTGAAATTACAGGAGTGAAACGCAGGTGTAAAGGAGAATCACAGAACGGGGGGCCATGCAAAGACGAACCAGCGGCAACTCCTGAAGTAATTGACGCTATTGAGTCTGCTGATTCTGTAATCATCGGACCATCAAACCCCGTCACAAGCATATCACCGATACTTGAATGCAGCGGGGTGCGTGAAGCACTAAAGAAACAGTTTGTCATTGTAATGAGCCCCTTTATTGGTGATACACCCATAAGCGGCCCTGCAAAAGCGCTTATGGAGGCGTGGGGTCTAAAACCAACATCCCGTGGTACATACAACCTGTACAAAGATTTCCTTGACATTTTTATACAGGACACAAGGGATACAGATATAATTCCGGGCGCGGTTGTCCTTGATACGCTGATGCTGGATGAAAAAATAAGTATTGAACTTGCTGAATCTGTTAATGCACTGATTAAAAGAGAATGATTCACAATATAATACAGGATTGTTAGGTAGCATCCGGTATAATCCAGAATTGTTCGAGAGAATTCAACAATATCAAATAAAAAAGGAGTGAAAATACAGAGATGATATCAGATTACTACGCTTTCAGCGAACTTGACAACGCCATAAATCGTACAAAAAACCTGCTCTGGCCTGTAAAAAAAGGCATCTGGCTGCGGCTTGCCATAATATCACTGTTTGCCGGTGCAGGAACGGGTTTAAACCCTTTCCAGATTTTCAGCAATGATTTTGGAGATACAACAACAGGCACAGGTATTGATGCCAGTGCCACCGGTGCAGGTGATATCATCTTCCAGAATATCGGTCTTGTACTGGTTCTGTGCGGAGCAATATTACTGATCACATTCCTGCTGGGGGTTATCAGTTCCATATTCCAGTTTGTTTTTGTCGATTACCTGACCGGCGACAAAACTTCAATATCAAAGTATTTCCGTATGCGCATTGGGAAAGGTGTTAGGGTGTTTTTATTTCTGATGGGCATAGGGATAGCATTCTTCGTGGCCATTGCATTGCCACTGGCCCTGTTCCTAATCCCCGGAGTTGGAACAGGTATCGCAGCTCTGCCAGTTTTATTCAGTTATCTGCTTCTTATGTTCCTGCTTGGAATTCCGTTTTTCCTTGTATACCTGTTCACTTTTGACTTTGTCATACCCGTTATGATAAAAGATGACTGCGGTGTCATAGCGGGCTGGAAAACATGCTTAAACATTATCACAAATGACTGGAAACAGGCACTGTTCTATGCAGTCTCTAAATTTATCCTGACAATCGCGACAACTATCATCATCTTCATAGTTGTCCTTATTGCAGCAATAGCAGTTGCAATCCCACTGATTTTCATAGGTGTGCTAACTGCTGCAGCATTTGCCGCGTTTACACCATTCAACATCATTCTGGTATTATTCGCCTTATTAATCCTGATATTTATTGGAATGATACTAATGGTTCCGTTTTCAACATTCTACAGGCACTATTCACTTCTGGTCCTCGGGCGCCTGAACGGGAATTACAATCTGTTGCTAAAACAGTCTGTGTGAACAATCGGCCAGAAAAAAACTCTCTTTTAGCGTGAAAGCGACAAATGCCACATTCATCAAACAGTGCCTGATCTTGAGAGGTCATGCACGTTTTCATACAAAATTTCATACAAAAACTTCGACAAAGGCAATTTATCCGGTTAAACAGGGACATCCACACATCTACCAGATTGAACTGGTTTATCCGGTTCACCAGAAACAGATCGAAGTTATCAGGACAGACCCTGAAATAATATGTAATGATCACCTTCCTCTCTGGTGGTACCGGGACATTAAAACTTATCTTAGCGATGCGAAATCTGAAACACGATGCAGATATCG
>DAOVRB010000215.1 GCA_030628325.1 Methanomicrobiaceae archaeon
TAATAGATCTTCTATGAGTTTTCATAGTCTGTTCATTCCAGCTGACTGTCGTATTCGCCTGCATCAATGAGAGCAAAGATTTCTTTCGGTTCTTTGCCGTCAACAGTGACTCCTACACTTACACAGCTACCAATAACCTCTTTAACAGCGGTCTTGATCTCGTATGAAAGCATATCGTCAAACTTCATGCGGGCAATGCGAACAGCAGCTTCAAGCGGAAGGTCACCCACTTTCTGGACATTAGGCTCTCCTGAGCCTTTTTCCAGACCACACTCTTTCATAATGAGTGCGGTTGTGGGGGGGACACCTACAGAGATTGTGAAATTCTTCTTGTCGTCAACTTCAACCTTTACAGGAACCTGCATACCGTTGAACTCTGACGTCTTCTTGTTGATCTCGTCAACAACTGCTTTCACATTAATCCCGAGAGGTCCCAGAGCGGGTCCCAGAGGGGGACCTGCTGTTGCCTTTCCGCCGGGTACCAGTACCTCGACTACTTCTCCCATTGTAATATCACCATACCTGAAATACACAGAGAGTATTCAGATGGGTCAGTACATATCATCATGAAATAATTTAAAAGGATCAGTTACAGTCAGGAAGTGACGTTCGTAACTATAATGTCTAAAAAAAAAGTATAAGATGATCAGTCAGCAATCTTGTCAATCACGCGGACATTGTCACCGCGGACTGTGATCGGGATCGGGACCATACTCTCATAGAGTTCCAGCGTAACTTCTTCTTTTGCCAGATCCACGCGCTTGACAACAGCTTTTTCACCTTTGAAAGGACCTGCGATCAGTTCCACAATTGTGCCTTCGTCAATACCACTGACAACAGCCTTCGGTTCGAGGAAATGCTCAACTTCCGCAAATGAACTGGCACCTTTCAAAACTGCACGCGCATGAGGGACAATCTCCCTGAGCTGTTCCATGCGGGCAATACCATCGGGGCTTTCAACAAGGACATACCCGCGCAGTTCATCAGGAGACATAACTGCCACCACAGTGATCTCCTTATGGTCCTTGAGTGCTTCCACAATGTTACCGACAACTGTCCGTTCCTGCTTTGCAGTGGTTTTTATCGCATATATTTTATTTTCACTTTCATTTTCGGCCATGTTCTTTCCATCAGAGCAATAACAGCATGAATTCATAGATAATAAATCCAAACAGACCTATCAGTGCAATTCCAATTGCTGCAACGAGTGCAATCTTCTGGAATTCGTCCTTTGTCGGTGTCCTTGCAAGTTTCAGTACACGCCAGTATTTTTTGAAGAGTTCTTCTCCGACTTTATCAAATTCCATATAATATCACTTTAGAAAATCTATATCATATTCTCTCACGGATCTCCGCGAGTTCAGTTCACTCCTGCCATATATCTGCGGTGAACTGACACCGGTTACAACCAGCATGGTGCGCATCTTGCCCTGCATTTCGGGGTCTACCTGCGCACCCCAGATAATACGGGCATTCGGGTCAATGCGCTCATACACTTCCTGGATGACACCCTCGGCTTCTATCATAGTCATATCAGGGCCGCCTACCACGTTTACAAGTGCCGCAGTAGCTCCTGATATGTCCACATCAAGGAGCGGAGAGCGGAGTGCCTTCTTAACAGAGTCCGCCGCCTTATCCTCACTGTCACTCTCACCCATACCGATCATCGCAACACCGCCACGTTCCATGACAGTCCGCACATCGGCAAAGTCAAGATTCACAAGACCGGGCATGGTAATGAGTTCAGTGATGCCTTTCACCGCACGCATTAGCACCTCATCTGCCACCTTAAACGCTGCATAGAGAGGAAGCCTTGGTACGACCTCTAAAAGGCGGTCGTTTGGCACAACAATCACGGTGTCCGCCACATCACGCAGGCGTTCAAGACCTGCTTCTGCGTTTTCCATCCGTATTGCACCCTCTGCAGTGAAGGGCAGTGTTACAATGGCAATCGTAAGTGCACCCTCTTCGCGTGCTGCCTTTGCAATTATAGGTGCAGAACCGGTGCCTGTGCCACCACCAAGACCTGATGTAATAAACACCATGTCACAGCCGGCAACAGACGCCCTGATCTCATCCTCATTCTCAATTGCAGCCTCTTCACCGACCTGCGGTACAGAACCTGCACCAAGGCCGCGTGTGCGGGTGCGCCCGATAAGGATCCTTTTATCAGACTTTGTCCTTACAAGGTGCTGCGCATCTGTGTTTATTGCGACAAGTCTGGCTCCATTGATGCCCTCTTCAGACATCCGTGTCATAGTGTTAGACCCTCCGCCGCCACAACCGACCACACAGATCTCAGTCTGCAGCTCTTTGAGAATATCTTCAAGGCCGGGGTCGTCAATCTCAGGATTGCCTACAATCATTCCCCCATCATTTTGTGCCCTTGTCAGTGCTTCTTCAACAATTGACTTCATCATATATATTTCTCCAGACCAGGAACATGAATCACTCTTTCACTACATGCCGAAACCATTGAGGGAGATATCACATGCCCGTCAATTTTAATCTCTTTTCCAGCTGCAAGTCTCCCAAAGAGCGGCCCCTCAGGCACACCCAGATCACAGGCTTTTTGCGGATCAAACCGCATTTTCCTGATGATCAGATCATTTCCTACGGCTGCAGTGTTTTCATCACTGTTTATGATTTTAACACATAACGTTATTAAATCATGTATTATTTGTAATTTATTCTCCTCATATGAAATAAAAACCGGCAGTACCGGAGACTTAGATGAAGTCAGATGTACTACAGGAAGGGCTTTGAGCTCTTTCATAAATACAGGAGTGTTTAATTTCAGTGTTTCACTGAGAAGTTCTGAGATTATTTCAAATGATACCGGTCTGCCGCTGCCACGTATTGCATGGATATGAGGTCTGCATCGCGGAGATATTTCCTCAGCCAGTTTCCGGATCTTACAATAACTCTGCCAGTTAATCTCTCCAAGTTCAGTAATTTCACCCTGTGTAAGCCTTAAGAGGCCGCTTCCGTCAATCAGCCCCTCAATCTGCCTCAGAGTTGCAGCAGGCAGGCTTTTTCTGTCAATATAGGCCGCCACTGCACCGCTTTTTTCTGCCATGAGGCGTACCATTGCGCTATCAAGTGTGCCTGTTTCACGGGTATGTGCAATATGCCCGAAAGCGCCCCGGCCGGATAGCGCAATATCAGTCTGTCTTGCAGCATTGTGGTTACCACCAAAACCAATCAGGTTCACAGTATCAGTAGCCGGTTCTGCCTCAAGTATGCTCATAGCAACAGCCATCCCCGCGGCCTTATCATCCCACTCCTCACTGGTGCTGCCTATCTCAACAAAGAGAGACGGGGTCATAAGGTCAGTCGGGCCGTGATGGGTCACCTCATAGGAGACCCTGTACCCCGGAGGTGCATTATCCGAAAGACGGCGGAGTACTGCATGCATCCATTCAGGTGAAGCCATTGCAAGGGAACGGGGTTTTCCACCCAGTTCTGCAGCACGGTAATTCCCCGTGACATGCACTGTGAGAA
>DAOVRB010000321.1 GCA_030628325.1 Methanomicrobiaceae archaeon
GCACTCGTTGTGTCAGTTTGTAAAAATTGGGTGGATTTTATCCCTGCTTTAAGGATATTTTCTGCTTCCGTATGGAATGTGTCATTATTATATGTCAGTTTCCTGGATATTGTGGACTGAGAAATGAGAATCCCGTGCTAATTGAGATATTTGCATATGTTGGGTTCACTCATGCCACAGATTTTGGATATGATACGTTTTTTGATAGTGATTTTGTTGTTGATCAGGTTCTCTAAGTAACTATCAAAAGTGTCACTTTAAAACTTTCAAAAAATCATCCAGCGAAACATTCGCTTGTTTGAGAATACTCTTAAGAGTTCCTTTTTTGACAGGATTATGTAAAGGAACTGTTACCGTATCACTTTCACGTTGCAAAAAGACATGGCTGCTTTTTTGTCTGACGACTACAAATCCAAGTTTTACCAGAGTTTTTATAACTTTCTGCCCGGAAATTATCGGTAATTCAGGCACTTACAACATCCACCTTTGCAACTTCCCCGAGAATTCTGGCTTGCTCCTGTGTAACCTCAAGCACCAATTCAATGGCTTCTTTGATGTTCTCAAGTGCTTCTTCTTTAGTGTCACCCTCACTGATAGCTGCCGGAAGTTCCAGACAACGTACAGTAAATCCACCTTCTTCTGCTGCCGCAAGAGCTACTGTATATTTCATAATTACTCATCGTTGTTTCTGATATATTAAAGTTAATCCAAACACATCTCTTTGTGAAGAGCCTGTCCAACCAATGCTGATCTGGCAGGACAGTAATTATCAGCAACCAGATTATCCCCATCACACTTCCCCGACAATACTCAAAAACGCGCAGTATAACGGCCTTTCTGACCTATAGCATTACAATAACCAGGAACAGAAATACAAAATCAGATGAAAAGCTAAAGCTACCGCTCTACCGAACAGCCGGGTTTCACCGATCCCATATCAAATATAATCGCAGAACACGTTCACATTCTCGATTTTGAGCTGAGCATGGGCTAAGATAAGAATTTGATATGAAATGATACTCGCGTAGGTGTACATTTCCTTACTGGTGTGCAGAAGACTTCGTATATCAAACTTCACTGTATCCTTGATGTGTTTGTGTTTCCGCTCACACTGGCTCCTGTTTTTGCATTTGCTATATCATATCCAAAAAGAGGGGTATGGCTAAATTTAGGATCAAAACAGGGCTAACCCCCGCACATCTCCTCATAAAGCCGGTATTCACTTAAAAAGGCGTTTGACACAACATTCACCATAACAAGGGTCCGGTGGTCAGAAGGATTAATAGTCGAAAACCAAACTTTGGCATGAAAGTGGCAATTGCCACTTTCATCAAACAGTGCATGACACTGAGATGTCATGCACGTTTTAGTAAAAAGTCTGGTTTTCTTCATTATAGTTTGTAACTATAATAGTAACATGCCCATACCCCGGCGGTATGAAGACCGTGTCGCCACTGCCACTGCCACTGCCGCTGCCACTGCCACCGCTACCGTTGCCATTACCATCACCGTCACCAGCCGCAGCTGCAGCCGAAACTACAACAACGTCACTCAGATCCCTCTTTTAGAGCAAAAACTGTACCTCTACTGCAGGCACCTGACAGAGTGCCGGATTAACCGATGCCCGACGGAGAGTGTGGGTCCGTCAGGGTGATAATGGCCCTTTGTCTTTACATATTCGCGGCCCGGCATGGCCGGAGTGGAAGATTCTTTGCCGCCAAACCTACCGCCTCAATGCTCTGGAGAACAGAACATCTGAGCACCTCGTTCTCAATGTACGGGCGGAGAACGGGGATCTATTCCCGCCGTTGAAAAGAGCCGTCACAAGAAGCTATTTATATTTAATATTCATAATAAATGTTAATGAAGCGGACTCACATCATTGTCGATGGTTATGTTCAAACCTGAAAAGCGAAAAAATGCACCTTACAAATTAGATTGAAAATTAAATTTTAGTGTGATAAGTATATTTTTTAAATATCTCTAATATATGACGTTTTTTTGCATAGCATATAGAAGTTGCAACACACATTACAAAATTTTCTCCAAAGTGCTCATTTTGGGGACTTTTTGCGGACTTGTGGATAAATCTTCTGAATTTCAATATTAGTAGGGTGTAAATTCTAGCTATTCAGGTTCAAAAGGCTGGGTTCCGGGAGTATGTACATAAAGAGACGTAATCAGATATTTGATCCACCCATTTTTGTGCGATTCTGAAAACTGAGAGAAGCTGGAATGAGGCATCATCATACAGATATTTCCTCTCTTTCCCTCCCATAAGGAGATCAATAGTTGTTAGTCTATCCCTGTTTTGAACCGTTTTGAAAGCAGTATAGAGAGGGTTGCAAATGATGTGCGTGTTATGCTGTTTTCCATTGACATTGGCACTCGTTGTGTCAGTTTGTAAAAATTGGGTGGATTTTATCCCTGCTTTAAGGATATTTTCTGCTTCCGTATGGAATGTGTCATTATTATATGTCAGTTTCCTGGATATTGTGGACTGAGAAATGAGAATCCCGTGCTAA
>DAOVRB010000203.1 GCA_030628325.1 Methanomicrobiaceae archaeon
CCATATAACCAGCCGGAATCAAGCTGTCTTTTTATCGCTTCCTTTACTGCCGGATGGGCATGTCCGAGGATTAACGGACCGTATCCCAGACAGCAGTCGATATACTCTTCATCTTCAACCGTAACAAGCCGTGAACCAGAAGCAGATCTGGTATAGAACGGATATGGTTTTATTGCCCTGACCGGACTGCTCACGCCGCCTGGCATCAGGTTCTTTGCACGTGCAAATAATTCACTGTTCTTCATTTAACCACCTTGCAGCATCCATTGCATAATATGTTATAATCAGGTCGGCACCTGCTCTTTTTATACAGGTCAGTGTTTCCATCACTACAGCTTTTTCATCCAGCCAGCCATTTTGCACTGCAGCTTTTATCATCGAATATTCACCACTCACCTGGTACGCAGCAACAGGCAGGCCAAGTGCTGCAACAGTAGAGAGGATATCAAGGTAAATTCCTGCGGGTTTGACCATCACAATATCCGCCCCCTCCCTGATGTCAAGTTTTGATTCAAGGACTGCTTCACGACCGTTTGCAGGAGACATCTGGTAAGTTGTCCGGTCACCGAATGAGAAACCGGAATCCGCAGCATCACGGAAAGGACCGTAAAGAGCACTTGAAAACTTCGTGGAATAGGACATTATCGGAATGTCCTCATATCCATGACCATCAAGCGCTTCGCGGATGGCAGCAACCATACCGTCAAGCATACAGGACGGAGCTACCATATCTGCACCACTCTCTGCGTGACTTACGGCAATTTCTGCCATGAGTTCAAGGGAAGGGTCGTTTAAGAGGTCAGTTCCATCACAGGTATCACCAATTATCCCGCAGTGCCCGTGGTCTGTATATTCGCATGCACAGACATCTGTGATTACAACAATTTCAGGCACATTCTCTTTTATTGCCCTGACAGTCTTCTGGATGACACCGTCTCTCTCATATGCGGATGTTCCTGATTCATCCTTTTTCACAGGAATTCCAAACAGGAGAACTGCACGCAGTCCGGCATTGCAAATATCCTCACATACCTCTGCTGCCATTGATACGGGATACCTGAACTGTCCCGGCATTGAACTGATTTCCATCGGTTCTGTAATGGTTTCATCAAAAAACAACGGCACGATGAGATCGTCTTTGGAGATGACGGTCTCCTGAAATAGCGGCTGCATCTGCCGTTTTCTGAGTCTTCTTAATCTTCTTTCCGGAAACATACTTTTTCACCTTCTGTAATCGCTTTTACCAGTAACTCTGCATTCTGAATCTCACCGCATTCTGTACTGGATCTTACAGAGTAAGTCAGATCCACAAGCAGCTTTTTGACAAGCACCCGTGTGAAGTCATCAATTATTTCAGCAATCTCCGCCTCACTGCCTTTCAGGCGGGATAGTGCCCTGTCACGCTCCTTTATGCGTATAGCCTCTGCCCATGTGTACATGTGTGCAAGCATATCATTGGCTGAATTACGGTTGATTAAAGAAATAAACTGTTCAAGTTCACAATCAAGGTATGAACCCGCAAGTTCGGCTTCTTTTTTTCGGTTTTTTAAGTTCTTTTCACTTACACTGCGGAGGTCGTCAATTGTAAAGATATGCAGCCCTTCAATTTCACATGCACAGTCTTCCACATCTCTTGGATGGGCAATGTCAATGATTATCAACGGGTTCTGCTCTGTGTCTAAGGGCCATTGTCTGCCTTCAAGTGTTTCACACAGGGGGTCACTGTGGATGACAGGATGAGGTGCTCCGGTGCATGTGATTACAACATCAGAGAGGGAGATATAATGATAAAGGGAGTCGAAACTTACCGCTTTTCCGCCAATTTCATCAGCAAGTGACACAGCACGTTCATATGTGCGGTTTGCCACATAAATCGCAGTCAGGTCTTTTGCCGCAAGTGCCTGTGTCACAAGTGTTCCCATCTCACCACTTCCGACAACAAGGATGTGTTTACCCGTAAGTGACCCGAGAAGCTCCTCCGCAAGCTGCACGGCAGCTGAACCTATTGAAACAGCGCCATTGTTGATATTGGTGCGTTTCCGGACTTCAATACCGACGTGCACGGCTTTTTTTATGCACAGGTCAATAATCGGGCTGCAGGTCCCTGCTTTCTGGGATATTGAGAGTGCTTTTTTCAGCTGCCCGAGAATCTGATCCTCACCGACAACCATCGAGTCCATTCCGGCAGCAAGCCTGAGGAGGTGCTGCAGGACATTTTGCCCCTCCATAATCCAGAAACCACTTCTGCCCTGCTCTAAAAGGAATTCCTCAAGTGATGTTGCGTGACCTAAAACAAGAATTTCAATTCTGTTGCATGTCTGGAGAAGAACCACTCCCTTAAATCTCTCCCGTGCTTTTTCAAGCAGGGCTGTTTCATCAGGAAAACAAAACGATTCAAGCGCACCTATATCAGAATTGTGATGATCCACCCCGGCACACGATATAGGAACAAATAGTTGTTTATTCATCAGAAATACTTCTCCTCAGCCTTCATTATCGCCAGTTCCAGGTTTTCTTCAAGTATTTCCCATATTTCACTGTCATTGAGTACATCCCTGAGAATAGATACGCGTTTTTTCTGGTCCGGTTCGATCTTTTTTAGTACTGACCTGAGTTCTTCCTGCAGCACAATCATATCGTCAAGGCCTGCACATTCTTTTTCCAGAATCATGCGAATATATCGCGAAACTGCCGGACTGTTTCCCATTGTGCTGATTCCAATGAGATAATGTTCCCCGCCGATCACAGACGGCACAATTATATCTCCCGGTTTTCCATCAGCATTGTTGAAGTGAATGCCCAAATCCCGGCAAATTTTTCCAATTCTGTTATTCTGCTTTTTATCTGAAGTGGCGCCAATGACGATGAATGCACCCTCTATCAGCCGGGAGAGTTCCTCGTCCGGACCCAGAGAGACATCCATATTGAGTAGATTTACATTGAGTGCGTCAAATTCAGGCACAAATGACGTGCTTATGACAAGTACTTTGGCCTCATGACTGAAGAATGCCGCTTTTCTGGCACCGACTTCCCCACCTCCGAATATTACAACTCTTTTGTCAGACAGATCAAGCATGAGAGGGATCATTGATTTATGATTGGTGCTACCAAAAAATAAGATTTCGTTATATGTCCTGGGACTTTTTCGTTACTGTTCATAATAACATGTGAGGAAATCGTGTGAAGTACTAATCTGAAATAATAGTATCAAGTAATAATCCAGTCACTGAATATTGATGATATTAAAATCATGTCAGAATAGTCCGCGAAACTATTGTATCACCGGAGTTCGCTGGTGGATTTAAGGAGTGCGCCATTGGTTTATTGCCCTGCATGTTCTCTCTACTCTCCTCCCATCCCAGGTGAAGACAGCTGTCGCGCCAGACATGGCCGGTATCCTGCGCATTAACCAAAGATTTACAGATCAAAAAATTCAAAGAAATGAGATTTAGTGGACGGAATCAGCTTTTTTTAGTTGTATTGATTAATTCTGACAAACAAATTAATTTTCCGCACCATTAAAAGATTTCATTATTACTTAGAAATGATCTGGTCTCTATAATCTCAATTAGATACCCTTATAACATTTTGCAGCTTATATTGTAGAGCACTAAGACAGCAGAGATGCGCCGATAGTGTAGTGGTTATCA
>DAOVRB010000260.1 GCA_030628325.1 Methanomicrobiaceae archaeon
ACTTATTTTTGAGGTGGAATTGAATATGGCAAATGATTTACCTATTGCAGCAGTCGTACGTATTGCTAAGAAACACGGTGCAGAGAGAGTTGGCAGCGATGCAGCCCAGGCAATTGTTGAGGCAGCAGAAGCATATATCTCTGATCTTACAAAAGAAGCAACCAAGTTTGCGACTCATGCCGGAAGGAAGACAATCAAGAAAGAAGATGTTGACATGGCGGTAAAATCCGCATAATCTCATTTTCCTGTAAAAAAAAGTAATAAAATTCAGAGCACGCCTTTTGTGCTTGGAATTTCTGTTTTATCAGGGTCTGTTTTTGTAGCTTTATCTAGTGCAATTCCGAATGCCTTAAAGAGGGCTTCACACTTGTGGTGGTCGTTTCTGCCTGAAAAGGAGAGGTGCCCGGTAATTCCTGCGTTTATACAGAGACTGAAGAAAAAGTGCTCAAACATGTCACCCGGGATGGTACCCAGCGGATTGTCTGAGAAATCACCCTTATACACAAGGTAACCTCTTCCTCCGCAGTCTATCGTTGCAGTTGCAACAGACTCGTCCATGGGAACAGATATGCTGGCAAACCTTGTAATCCCGCGTCCGTCTCCAATGGCCTCTTTTATTGCCTGACCGAGGACAATGCCCGTGTCTTCAACTGTGTGGTGGGAATCTATCTCAGGGTCGCCTCTGGCAACTATATCAAGGTCAAACCGGCCATGCCTTCCGAATGCGTTGAGCATGTGATCAAGAAAACCGATCTCTGTATCTGTGAAAACGGACCCTGTGCCATCAAGGTTGAGTTTAATTTTAATGTCTGTCTCTTTTGTTTTTCTGTGAACTGTACTTGTTCTCATATCTCTGCTGCCTCCAGTGCCTCCATAAAGTCGATTTTTCCGCTGTAAAGAGCTGAACCCAGCACTACCCCGGATACGCCCATCGCTTTCAGTGTAATGATGTCAGAGGCGCTGCTGATGCCACCTGCTGCAACAACAGGAAGACCTGTGCTGTTTACCAGGTGTTTCACTGGTAACGGGTTTATTCCCTCTTCAAGTCCTTCCACGTCAACGTTGGTATACAGGAGTGACCCTGCTCCCAGTGTTTCAAATTTATGTGCCCAGGTTATATAATCTCCTGCGGGCTCTTCCCAGCCCCTGATAACAACCTGTCCGTCTCTGGCATCGACACCTGCCATAACAGCTTCACTTCCAAATTCCCCTGAGATGATCTCTATGCTTTCTGGTTTTTGAATGGCAAGTGTTCCTAATATTACCCGGTCAACTCCGGTTTTCAGCCACCCTGCAGCATCATCAGTACTGCGGATTCCACCACCAAGCTGAATTGTTACATCGGTTTCACTAACAATTTCTCTGATAATCTCTGCATTTTTCCGGGACTGGCCGAATGCACCGTCAAGATTGATTATATGGAGTGCCTCTGCTCCCATCTCAAGCCATCTCTCTGCCTGTGCTACGGGGCTGCCATATTCTGTCCTGTTCTCACGCCTGCCCTGTACAAGCTGAACACATTTTCCGTCAAGAATGTCAACTGCAGGATAAATGTCCATACGCAATCACCGAATCATTCTTTCAATTGACATAACTAAAATGTCCTTTGCACCGGCACGCTTCAGGAGGTTTATCAGCTGATATACCCGTTCTTCTGCGACTACGGCATGCACAGCAACAAGATTCTCATCTGATGCAATATCCATTATTGTGGGACCCGAGAGGCCGGGCAGCACTAACCTGACTTCATCAAGTGCGTCTTTTCTCACATTCATCATGAGGTAGCACTGCCCCTGCGCCTTAAGAACACTCTCAAGTGCAAGGTGGAGTTCGTCAATTTTTTCCTTTTTCTGCCTGCATGACTCTTTGTTTGCAATCAGTATGGTGCATGAGTGGAGAATTTCATCGATCACTACAAGTCTGTTTGTCTTTAATGTTGTCCCTGAGCTTGAAAGGTCGATTATGGCATCTGATATTCCGAGATGAGGTGTTGCTTCACAGGCTCCGCCAACAGGTACAATCGTGACACTGATGCCTGCCTCTGCAAAATATTTCCCTGAAATTCCAGGGAATTCTGTAGCAATTTTTTTCCCTTCAAGTTGCTTTGCACTTTCAATACCTGAATTTTCCGGGACTGCCAGAACAAGGGTTGCACGACCCATTTTCAGGTCAAGGAGTTCTTCCACATCAGAATTCCTTTCCATTACCATGTCTTTTCCGGTAATACCGAGATCCGCAGCGCCACTTGCCACATAAGCAGGAATGTCTATAGGGCGGGCATAGATCACCTCGACATGCGGGTCACAGGTCTTTGCGATTAATTGTCTTTCCCCACCATTATGGATGTGCAGGCCGCTTTTCTCGATAAGTTCAATTATCGGGCCGGAAATTCTGCCTTTGTTAGGGATTGCAAGTCTGATTGTTTTGGGGTCAGAATGTTTTGACGTCACCTTTGATTACCTTCTCAGTGATACTTCTGATATCTGCGAGACCATCGTTAATGATGGCATACACTTCTTTCTCAATAGCAGCAGTATCCGCACCCTCCCGTGGTATATACTGGACACTTGCCACCAGCGGCTGGTCGATCGGTTTTCCGATCTGTGAGAGCAGGCGGACGTAGAGGTCATCAACTTCGCCCACTTCCTTTACGCACTGTTGAGCGAGTTCTGTTGAGAGCAGGTTGTAGATCTTTCCTATGTGGTTTATCGGGTTCTTTCCGCTTGTTGCTTCCATACTCATCGGCCTGTGTGGTGTAATCAGCCCGTTTGCACGGTTGCCGCGTCCGACGGACCCGTCATCACCCATCTCTGCAGAGGTTCCTGTTACTGTCAGGAAGAGACTCTCTGTCTTGTAGTTATCTCCTGTGTTAATGTCAACAGTTACTTTTCTGGATGTGTACTTCTGTGCAACGGCGCGAACCTCTTCACGGACCATCTCAACTGCATCTATATACTCTGAAAGGTCTGCACAGAAACGGTCGATCATTGCCACGCACAATGGCAGCGTGATTGCATCTCCC
>DAOVRB010000061.1 GCA_030628325.1 Methanomicrobiaceae archaeon
ACTCTACTATCTGGGTGAAGCCTAAAATATCTGAGAAATATGATATGAGTAAGGATCCTGAATTTATAAAAAAATTTGAAAGGTACTACACCGTGCGCATGAGTAATTACCCTGTACAGGAGTGTTATCTCCACCGTAATATATGTATTGAGACGGAGACTGAGATATGAAAGTAATTCTCGAAGTAAAGGAGCGTAAAAAGGCATATCTCCCTATAGAAGCAGAAGTAATAGTTCCAAAAAATTTTCTTGATCCTGATTGCGGACTAACGGTCTGGCAGGGCAATAAGGAACTTCCGTTAGAAGAGGTATTCTCAAAAAGAATAGAGGGCACCGCATCCTATGCAGACAATGTTGAAATTATAATCAGGGGGGATAGTTCACGCATAAAACGCGTTGGTGAATACATGGATGCGGGCAGGATCTACATAGAAGAGAATATTGGAATGCACTGTGGAAACTTCATGAGTGGCGGTGAAATTGAAATCGCAGGCAACGCAGACTCCTGGCTTGGCAGGGAAATGAAAGGTGGCAGGATCATCTGTCATGGGAATGCCGGTGACTACTGCGCATCAGGATACCGAGGTGAACAACGTGGTATGCGTGGTGGTGAAATAGAAGTCTTTGGTAACTCAGGAACTTTTACAGCAGAGACACTGACTGGTGGTTTTGTAACGATTCATGGAAATACCGGAGATTTCTCTGGTGCGGAAATGCGTGGTGGGACTCTTATTATAATGGGTAACTGCTCCTGCGTATGCGGTAATATGAAGGCAGGTACATGCTATGTACATGGAACTGTATATGATATGCTGCCAACTTTTGTAAACCATGGCAGTAATATAATTAAAAACAAAGAGTTTACAAAATTCACAGGTGATGTTGCAGGACGTGGCAAGGGAACTCTTTTTATAAATAACTATCAATATATGGATTGATGCTAAAACATTCCTGTGGATATGAAGCGGAAATATTCTGTAAAAAATGTGGCAGACCTTTGATTTATCGTGAAAATAGCGGACTGTATTGCCCGTATTGCGGAAGGGAAGTGACAATAATCTGCAGGGGTTGCGGCAAACCCTGGTTATAATGTTATAGTATTGAAGTGCCGGTTGCTACTTTTGAGCCTGTCAAATCAGGTCTTTCCGGGAAATAAACTTTTTGTATATGATTCGTAAATCAACATAGTTGCATTGATCAGTGCGTGACATTGGGGCGTTATGCACGTTTTTATCAGATTGTACCTGACACTTTACAGATCAGACACATTTTTTCTCATCCACTGTGCATAGTCTGCATTAAGCTTTCTCTTTTCAATAGGGGTGAGATTGTTTCTTTTCTTTTTGTGAAGATATTTTTCAAGTTCTCTGACGATTGAATCTGCATCCCTGTGTGTTTTTACGTCAATATATGCAGGGGCGTTACTCACCTTAATACTCTCACCACATGCCGGACAGAGTTTCCACTGCTGATATCTGTCAACATATGTAAATGTCAAACAACCTGGGCAGCGTATAATGAGGTACATCCCTATGTCGTAAATAAATGTAACAGATAATAAATGTTGGCATTATGAACCTGTCCAGTCAACAGATCTGCATATAAAACTAACATAATTTTAAAGATACACCAAAATTTTTGTTTTTTGCCGCTGGCGGCCTCAATTATCAATGTAATTTTGTTGATTTGTGGACGGGATACAAAAAGTTTATTTCCTCAGAAAGACCTGATTTGAGATACTCTTCTTCAGATAAAGATGAACTTGTTTGGAAAAAAGGATTTGGTCTGAAAGTGGCGATTGTCACTTTCATCAAACAGCACCTGATGCTTTACTCTTTACTTTATGCACGTTTTAGTGATGACAGACATTTTCACCGCTCTCAAGTTTTCCTTTAATGAAGGATTCAAGAGCGTCTTTTATTGTCCCTGTAACACCTAAGATTACTTCTATATCATTTGCATGGAACAATTCAACAGCTTTTGGTCCCATGCCACCGGCAATAACGATGTTAGCACCATGATCTGCAAGCAGTTTTGGAAGCATACCTGGTGCGTGCCCCGGACTCTCAATATATTCCTGACCTGTAACTTTGCTGTCTTCGACTATGTATAAATCATATGCCACACACTGTCCAAAATGTTCAGCAACCATCTCGCCATCTTTCGCAATTGCAATTTTCATGATTGTCTCTCTATATTATTTCTCTCAGGATTATTTTAAAAGTATACCTAATGGCTATGCAAAATAATCCTATAAAAAATGACTTATTTTAACAATTTACCAGACACAAATGAAGAACTTTTTTTTACATCACTGCTAATTTAATTTTATATGAATATTGAGATCGTGCCTGTTGAAGGGCTCCCCATCATTCAGAAAGGGGACGACCTGCCTGCCCTGATATGCAATATTGTTGAAATTAATGAGAATGATATATTATGTATTGCTTCTTCTGTATATTCAAAATCAAAGGGTTATTGCAGGACACTTTCATCAATAGAACCTGAAATAAGGGCAAATGATATTGCAAAAAAGTGTGGTGAGGACCCAAGGTTTATTCAGGCCGTACTTGATGAATCCGAGGATATCATCATAGATCATCCATTTATCCTGTCTCAACTGAAACACGGGCATGTCGGTGTCCGTGCAGGTGTAGACAACAGTAATGTCGAAGACGGGATAATAATTATGCTGCCGCCTGACCCTATAGGTTCAGCAGATGAAATATGTGAAAGGATTTATGAAATCACAGGGAAAAAGATCAGGGTAATCATAACCGACACATGTGGCAGGTCCTTTCGGCGCGGACAGACTGGTGTTGCAATAGGATGGAGTGGGATGTCCGCAATACATGATTATCGTGGTGATCACGATCTCTTTGGACGTGAACTTGAAATAACCGAGGAAGCAGTTGTTGATGAATTTGCAGCTTTTGCAAATTTTATTATGGGCGAGAGCAACCGTGGTGTGCCTGCTGTGATATTCAGAAACTCCCCTTACTGGGAAGGGCATAATGAACTATATTTCAAACCAGAAGAAGATATCACAAGGGCTGCATTAAAAGATTTAAAACGTTTCTAAAAATATTTCGGGAGAGAATCAGTATTCCGGGTGAAATACCAGTCATCCCACTTTGACAGTCAAAAGAAATAAGTGGGTTTTTGGTCATGTTTGATTTGAGTAATATGCAAACGAGTATTGCATCAGTATTGGTGTGACAGATGATATGAATCTCTTCACGCTTCAGTGCCATTTTACTCCAAGATGTCAGATCCTCTTATTATATGAAGATCTAACTGCCTATAGTTCTCTATTCCTTAATTGCGTATCACTATATAAGTAGATTGGAAATATTGATTCGGGCCTGAACAGTTAAAAAAACGGGGAAAAATTCAGAACATAAAATTCAGAATTACAGTTATTAATCCAATTACAATGGTTGCAACAAGGACAGTTACTGGTGAAATATGAACTGCCCTGCGATCTTCACTGTCATAATATGTGACAAGACCTGCAGATGATATTAATCGGCCTCCACCTTTTTTTGCCATACAAACTAATTTTGACTTATAAATATATAAATAAGAGGCAAGGAATTCAATGCCAGAAACATATGAATACAAAGGTCTTGCATTTATTGGTGAGAATCTCGAAGAGAAAAATGTAAGAATAGTTATTGAAAACGGGATTATTACATCAATTGAAGAGATTAATTCAGAAATACGGCAATTAATATGCCCCTCGTTTTTCAATGCACATACACACATAGGCGACACCATCGCGATGGATATTCAGGCAAAAGGAACTCTCAGAGAACTTGTCGCGCCACCGGATGGCCTGAAACACCGTCTCCTGTCTGCCGCACCGCGTGATAAACTCATTGCAGGTATGAGAAGGAGTGTCTGTCAGATGGAGAACTCAGGGACTGCTGCTTTTGCTGATTTCAGGGAGGGCGGCCGGGACGGGGTCAACTCATTAAATGAAGCAATGAGAGGACTGGCTTCTCATGCTGTTATCCTTGGCCGAAACGGTGGTGAAGAGATAGCGGATGGTTTTGGTATCAGCAGTGCAGGAGAGTGCATAGATATTGAAGAAAAGGTTGCCAATGCACGTGAAAATGGAAAACTCGTTGCATTCCACGCCGGTGAAAAAGATCCTGATGATGTTGATGAGGCACTTGCCTATGACCCGGATCTTCTGGTCCATTGTACCCATGCCACTGATACACAGCTGAAAATGTGTGTTGATATGGACATTCCTATTGCAGTATGTCCGCGTTCAAACTGGGCTCTCGGTGTTTCTAAGAGTGCAAAATACCCTCCGGTTAAGAAAATGCTTGAGATGGGCTGCACCCTGCTTCTGGGCACTGATAATGTAATGTTTATCCAGCCGGATATGTTTCAGGAGATGTCTTTTACACATCAGGTATATGGTATTGAGCCAAAAGAGGTGCTAAAAATGGCAATAAAGGGCTCAAGTGTATTTGAAAGGTCTCATTTTATTAAAGAAGGGCATTTTGCGAATTTTTTCATCATCGATATTATGCGTGGAAATGTGAGGTACAGTTATAATTTTTACAAAACAACTGTAAACCGGGTAAATGAATCATATATCAAGAAAACTGTTTTAAATTATGATTTAAAAAATAATATGTGTATTTTTTGAGAGGTGAGTTATGTTCAAGAAAATCCTTGTAGGTATCGATGGTTCTGAGGTCAGTAAATCTGCCTTCAGGATAGCTATTGATGAAGCAAAGGCATGGAATATAGATATCAATGTAATCTATGTCATAGAAACCGGGATGTTGTCTTCAATTCCTGCGGACAATACTCTCGAAGCAATATACAGCCTTCTTGAAACTGAAGGGAAAAATACTATTGATGAGTGTCAGAAACTTGCCGGTGAAGCAGGGATTAAAGTAATTCCACACATAAGGCAGGGCCATGCAGGCAATGAAATAATTGAAACTGCTGAAGAAATTGATGCAGATCTGATTATTCTGGGTTCACATGGTAAAAGTGAACTGGATCGCATTCTTCTTGGGAGTGTAACTGGTCATGTTGTCCGCCACAGCGGAATAACAACAATGGTGGTGAGATCATAGAGTCAAAAACTGTTTGGGACCATATGACAAAAGATGTTGTCAGTGTTGAAATCCCCGGAAATCGTGATGATGTCCTCAGGATCCTGAAACGTACCGGAATCAGTGGAGTACCTGTGACTAAAGACAAAAAACTTGTTGGTATCATTACCAGAAAAGATTTGTTAAGAAAACCGGAAGAAACACAGCTTGGTCTTCTTATGACAGCAAACCCAATTACTGTCAGACCTGATAATACTATTGTAGATGCAGCTGAATTAATGATTAAATACAATATCAGAAGATTGCCGGTTGTTGAAAACAACAAGCTTTGTGGTCTGATAAGCATCTCAGATCTGGTAGGTGCCATTTCCAGAATGAAAATTAAAGAAGAGATTAAATTTCGTTTTACAACACACACATTTGCACTCTGGGAAAAGACGCCATTGCCACTTGTTGGAAGAATCATGGAGATTTCAGGCTTTGATGCTATTCCTATACTAAACGACGATGCCAGACTGACCGGTATTATATCAGAGCGGGATTTAATCAGACATTCTTCTATTGAAGACAGTGTTGAAATCAGTGACTTTTCAAATGGTACTGATGATGATGAATGGACCTGGGAAAGTATCAGAGATAATCATTCAATTTCATATGGCGTTTCAAAAGTTCAGTTGCCAAATAAAGAAGTTAAAGAAGTGATGATTGTTGATGTTGTTTCGGTGCCGCAAAATGCAGAAGTGAGTGACTGTGCACTGAAAATGAAACGAGAGAGAGTTGACCAGTTGCCTGTTACAAATGGTGATAAAAAAATGGTCTCCATGTTATTTGACAGAGAACTGGTGAAAGTGCTCATTTCAAACAGTAAACTTGAGTCATTAAATAACAATTAAATTTAGCATGAAAACATGCATAACACACGAAGTGTCAGGTACTGTTTAATGAAAGTGGCAAGTGCCACTTTCATTCTTTTGTACCTGTGATTCTTCAGAATATCATATCTGTTTTCAGCAAACAGTGCCTGACGCTTACGCGTCATGCACGTTTTATAGAATGACGGTGTAAAACCACAAAATCTTATGTTTTTCAGATGTAAACTTTCTTATATATACCTGCGTTATTAAATAATGTCTGACATAATATACAATAACTTCATTTTACGAGAGTCAACTTATAATCTGCAGCATTTCAGGTTACATTTTTTAAAAAAATGCGGGAAATTTTTTTGAGATAGGTAATGCGTAAGTCCTATATTAAAAAGGTGAATTTACTCAGACAGTTACCCGTTTATCAACAGGGGACAGGGTTGATTCCGGATGCTTGTCTGGTTTGAATTCGTTAAATTGTTTGAGTGATACTGTGAGGTCTCTTGTGAATGCGAAGTAACCTATCTGGGTATTTCTGCAAAGATTCATTGCCATATCCATCAGGCCGCGTGGGTCCGGTCTTGCC
>DAOVRB010000009.1 GCA_030628325.1 Methanomicrobiaceae archaeon
ATCAGATACAAAATATATCAGGGAATTTCTGGCAGAAGTGAACACCCAGAACAACCTGTCAGCACAGCGTAAGTTCAAACTCATGAGCAACCTGACAAACGTATTTCAGCACCTGCCACCTGTGGAAGAGATAACTATAGCAGATCTTTATGATGCGGTTGAAGGTATCAAAGGATCGACCAACCGACGGACCGGAAAGCCATACACCAAAAACACACAGAACGACCTCTTAAGGATCCTGAAGCGCTTTGCAACCTGGCTTGTGGAAAACAAATATTCTGACATGGACCTTTTGAAGATCAAGAAGATCAAAATTCCTGCATACCTTAGCAAGACAAAGACTGATGATTCAATTCTGACAGAAGAAGAAGCAAAGACGGTTATTGAAACTCCACACAGCCTAAGATACCGGGCGCTCTTAGGCATCCTTTATGAAGGAGGGTTCCGGATTCAGGAAATAGCCGATATGAAGTGGTCCGACATACGGTTTACACAATGGGGCGCACGGATACGGACCGCCGGAAAGACAGAGAAAGAAAGGCACGTTCCTATTATCATGTATCGGGAATTCTTATCACAATGGCAGACAGAGCACCCGGACCCACGAGCGGACAATTATGTATTTTTGAATTATCACAATGCGCCGTTAAAATATCAATCAATTTCTAAAAATATTCAGAAGTTCTGTAGAGATGCAGGGATAGAACGAAAGATCACCCCTCACATCTTCAGACACAGCCGGGTGACGCACGTATTGAGGCGGGGCATGCAGGAGACCCTTTGTAAGAAAACATTTTGGGGAAATGAAAACACTGACATGTTAAAGGTTTACAGCCACCTGACAGCCGATGACGCCGAAGCAGCCTTCGCAAAGATGGCAGGCGTGGAGATACCAGAAGAGACTGTCACCGGAGCGATGGAGCCGGCACAATGCCACCAGTGCCACCACATCAACCCACCAGGCAGCTGGTTCTGTGCAAGGTGTGGAATGGCATTAGCACCGGAAGCTATAGAGGACTATGATAAGGCAATCTCATTTGTGGAGAATATATTCACGAACCTGCCAGACAGTGAACGGTTAGAGATAATGGCCGAACTTACACGGTCCGCCAAGCGACAATAATATATGAAATATGTATTTTGTAATTTATACAAATGCAATTTTATCAGTTCAACTGCTTAATTTAGTCAAGATCAATATAATAAGGATCGACATATTCCTTATACTTTAAAAACGATATTTCAGAAATCATATAATTGTATCCTATTACTTTTTTTGAAATATCCCACAGATCACTATCTTTTTTTAATACAGCCATTAAACTATCAAAATATGGATTGTGTGGGTAATCACAAATAATTTCAAGAATGCCATACAAGACAGTTTTGTTAGCCAAATTACAGGTTTCGTCGGTCAAACCGATTGGGACTATGGGAATTGAGACCCCAATCTGTCTCTTAAAAACTTCATAAAGTGTCCCGTACCACCATGCTTCTAGTGGATTGTCATGGTCTATTCTCTCCGCTGCCATTTTCATAGCTACCATCTCGATAGTTCGATACTTTGCAACCGTCACCGGAGTATATGAACGTTCAAACGGATGATCAGGACTTACTAAATAATTCCATTTGTTTGATATCAATGGGAAAATATCTGAGTTATTCAATATTAGAGACTTCAGTGAATCGTAATTTTCGTATTCTCCCAGTGATTTATACATTTGGGTATATGCCAAACAAAAACCAAGCATCGTAACTGAATATAGTTTTTTTATTTTTCCCGTTAATCCTTTTTCTGTATTGGAACATTCGATTAAACCTTTTTCTTTTAGATCGTTGATTGCTTTTTGAACGGTTGCAGTTGGAACCCCGTGTTTTTTGAATATTGTGTATGCAGCACACGGACCGCCTGTCCCCAATATTATCAATACCTGTTTGCTTTTCCCAGAGGGTATATAACCATCTTCATAATCCATAACTATCACAATCTTTCTCAATGAGCGTAAGTTACACTAAAATGATAACTTACATTATAATTAGTATTTATTGTTTAAATGCATATCTATGATTATGTCAGAAACAACCGTAGCCGTTGTGAAGGGATGGAAAATTTCGCATTCGCTCGCGGTGGTGATTCCAAGTGGGCTGTGTAAAAAAAATAACCTCAAAAGTGGAGTTCTGTTTACAGTAAAAACAGATAAACAAAATCGAATAATCTATGAACCCTTAGAGATGTTAGCATGATTTGTAATAAGAATAGTGGCAGCCATTCACACACCTTAGGTACCAATCTTCAGAATGGAAGGACTGCCAGATCATATCTGATCTTCAAAACTTGTTTAAGTTTTGCACATGGGGGCCGTCAAGTTGAACCCTAAAACAAATACGCAAATGCCCGGGCATGCAACCAAAACACACCCGGAGAAAAAAGCCCCATGTTGTAGTAGTGTTTCTATTTTGTCACCCAAGACAAATAAATGTGCCGGAGCCCCGACAATTCGTAAAGATACGCTAGAGCATTTGCCAGCCTTTTATCAAGCTGCGATCCGCGTATTGGAGCGGAACCATCACGTGGTTATCCTAGAGGTTTGAATGTCTCCACATGACACCACTGAGATCACCCAAGCGTTCCAGGTATTCAAACAAAACAATACAGTGGAGATTCGATCGTTTATGCCCGATGGGCGTAAGCTAGCAGGCTACTATAATCAGCCTGAAGTTGCCGCAAAGGACATTGTCACTCAGTTAGATGGTTCTGCCAAGGCGGTTTACTCCGTTCTGAATAGTATATCAGACGTACATCTACAAAGTGGAGGCCTCAAACAGCGATCCGGGATGGTCAAGGACCACCACATTATCAAGCGAGATTGGATTTTCATTGATATTGACCCAGAGCGACCAGCAAAGACTAACGCAACCAATGAAGAGAAGGCAGCGGCAAAAAACTTACTTGAGGAGGTACTTGTCTTCCTCCATGATGTGGGTTTTCCTAAGCCAATTCTGACAGATTCTGGAAATGGATTCCATGCATATTTCAGGGTGGATCTACCAAACTCAAAAGAAATCAAAAAATTGGTGCATGATTTTTTGAAGGTCCTAGATAATAAATTCTCAAATGATGCTGCCAAAGTTGACATAACAGTTTTCAATGCATCCAGGATAACAAAGGTTCCCGGTACTATGACCCGAAAAGGTCCGCACAGTGAAGAGCGACCACAGAGAAGGGCACACATCTTATCTGGTCCTGATGAGATTAAAGCCCGGACAGAAGATAAAATCCGGGCGGTTGCGGGACTTTTGCAGCCGTCGTATTGTAAGATCACTGGTACAAGGGCCGAGGTAATAGCAGCCTTCAATCAGCGGTATATGAGTGCCGAGGTCCTTAACTGGTATTGCCAGCGTGAAGGCACACGGTTTGTTTCACCTAAAAGCACCTCTGGGAACCCTGGTATAGTGATCCTGGATAACGGGCGGTTTTATTCACACCATAATTCAGACGGGCTGAGTGAACATTCACACTCTGCTTTTGACGCATTAGTTGAATATGGACACAACGGTAACGATGAAGCGGGATTGGCCAAAGCCTGCAAGCTTCTAAAAATGGGGCTCAAGACACCAACAAAAGCGGCTAAGGAGGCAAAACCTGCAACAGAGCCCCCCACCCCACCGGAGATCCCAGAAGCCGTAAAGCAGGAAGCAGCCGAGGTCCTGAAGTCAGGGCATGCACTTGATTTTATGAAAACAACCTTCCATTTAAAACATGAAGGAGACGATATCACAGCGGAGTGCTTAGCTTTGCTTACCGCCTGCCAAAGCGTCAGCAATGCCACAGGGTTGCACCTAGTGTTATCAGGAGAAAAAGGAGAAGGCAAAAGCCACACAGTGGAAACATGGCTAAAGCAGATCCCATGTGCCTACAAGTTAGCAGGCAGCTTCTCTGACAAGACCCTATTTTATCGATCAATTGCCACACCGTCAATCATATACATTGATGATAGAGCGCTATCTGAAGATCTAAATGCAACTATTAAAACCGCTACCTCTCATTACCAGGAGGTGACACAACATTTTACGGTGTCAAAGGACAGGCAGGCTGTAAAATTATCACTGGCTGCAAGGTCTGCTTTTGTCTTTTCGAAGGTTGACGACGTAGGGGATGATCAACTGCTAGATCGCTGCCTCTCCGCATGGGTAGACTCGGATCAGGTGCACAGCCGGCGGGTTACATCTCTTACTCTCTCCCGTGCCGCGGCCCCCAGGAATCAAAGCAAAGAAGATAACCACAACGAGCAGATCTGCCAGGCCCTCTGGACCAAAATAAAAGATTGTGAGTTTTATGTATCGGTCCCTTTTGCACTGCGAATTCACTTTGAGGGGTTTACATATCGGAACCAAGGTATCTTTTTAGATCTCATTAGATGTTATGCTGTTTTGAGGCATCCAGACCGAAACCCAATCACCGCTGATGATGGGGTGATTGAAATTACCGCACTTGAGTCAGATTTTACTCAAGCAAAAGATCTCTTTTCAAAGTTGATGTCTCATCATGGCGATCAGATACAGAAGTTAACCCCTACTGAAGGGGTGGTTATCGACCACATTAAAAAACATCAGATCACAGTGTTTACAATTTCAGATATTCAAAATTGGATTGATGTAAGCACTTCGCAGGCACATGGGATTATGAATGGTCGGTCCGACCGTGGGCACCACTATGGTGGATTACTTGCTAAATGTCCGGCAATATCGGTGGCCCGTGTTCAAAGCTCATATGAAACGGAGCAAAAGAGCCGACGTGCCGTGACTCGCAATGTCTATTATGTGGACAGCGAGACCCTACAGCGGTGGAGCAGACACACCCAGGTATGGTTGGAACCTCTTACAACGTTACAACACGCTTGCAACACTCTTACAACACGCTGTGTTGTAAGTGATTCGGCCACAAATCAGCAACAACCAGAGAAACAAAGGTCATATAATAATAATAATTCTCACTTACAACACAAAGAGAAGTATGTACAGCAGCAGGGGGGTGGAGTGGAAACACCCCCACCCCCGGACAACTATACTTCTTCTTGTTACTGTAATTCAGGTGTGTTGGAAGAGAAAGAAAAAAACTTCATATCAGCCCCAAATGAACAAAACAACCCCCATGCAAGTACGAATGACTTACAACACACTGTGTTGCAAGCGTGTTGTAAGCAGGTTGTAGTGTTGGATGCAAAATATGATAATTTCACCCAGGCAGACTTCCACAAACTAAGGAAGCCGGACCTTCAGAAGTGTAGCCTCTGTGGACGATCGACCGTCACATATCGGGAACATTGCACACATGAGAACAAGAAGCGAGCCCCCGCCAGGATATGCGATCGATGTTATGCAGTATTACCACTTGGAGGAGGTATCCAAGAACATCTAACCATCCCTACTGTTAGTGATTTTCACAAACATAGCTGTGATAATGTACCCTGTACTCAGTGTAACCGCATATGCACCCAGGCAGGCGGAGCATTCACCGATGGTAACACTTTCCTCTGTGGTGAATGCTTGACCCAGGCAACCAAACAGAATCTTGTAGAAAAAGGGGTGATTGTATGACACACGAGCCAGTAAAAGTGGCACCAACAGACACCCCTCCAATCAGGTCACTTCTCACACGGGCAAGACTTCGTGAAAGAGCAAAACCAGGTAATCCAGAACTGATAACGGCCTTGAGTTACTTTGAAAAAGTGATCACTTTGGCAGGTCCTGGGAGCCGTGATCTACAGTCAGCTTTGGCAGGTGCAGCACGAATTTATGCCAGGTTGGGACAGGTCAAGTTATCACAGGAGTATAAGGAGAGGACCAGGCAGATGAAGGTGTCCCGACGTGTGGTGAAACAGCTCTTCATACCGAAACAGGATCTTCTCCAGCTTCCGTACCTCAGAAAGCACCAGCTCACGTGCGGGTCTCCGGACCACTTCAAGCCGAAGAAACAGCACTTTGGCCACCAAGCTTTGATCGCAGCAGCAGTGTGGTGCAGGCGGTCATACAGTTTTGGACCAGCAGAATATTACTGGACTGCTGATGTCTATTGGTTGAAGGACTACGATCCACCCTTCAGCTATGAAGTTTACCAGGGTGACGACTCGCACCCACATGAAGCGGTCCGTCCAGAAGAGGTCATGGAGGCAGTGGCATGATCAGGATTACGCCGATGTTGATTTCCAGCCCTGCAAAAGTGACAGGTGTGGATAATGGTAATTAAAAAACGGCACCCGAAATTGGAAGGAACATATGGCAGATAAGAACCAGATCGAACCGGAAACAATGGGCAGGGCGGAATTAATCAGATTATGCTCTAAGATCCTTACCAAATTAGATAAAAAAATATCTGGCAGATACCGACCGAATGACAATGAGAATCTCTACTTTCAGGCGGTCCGGGCATTGAGCGGACTGATCGATACCACAAACCGGATTCTGAAAGATTCCGATCTGGAAGAACTGGAACATCGGTTAGCAGTGCTTGAGGGTAAGCAGGAGAATACCAAAGAAAAACCAGTGAGGGAATTCGAATGAAAACTAAGAATCAGATCGAAACACAAATCGAACAGTTGGAAGAACAGCAGGCCGAGGTGCAGACATCAGAGCAGGAACAGGAAGAGTTTGAGAAATTCCGGATGGAGGTTTTAAACCAACTCTGTGATGCATGCTGTGTAAAAGTAGAGGATGCAGAGCAGACACTCTTCAATGAGGGTCCGACAGCTTTCACCATCTCACACCCCGCACCAAAAGGTTACTGGAACTTTCAGCATGGGTTTGCACATACGGGTGTTTGTACACCCTGCCGGAACCGAGTATCGGACCATCTCAAGGGGGTGGTTGAACCATGACAAACCAGAAGGATGTAATTGATGATGAATTGAGACAGTTTCTACGACATGAGATCAACGAGGCATCTAACCGATTAGATGACCTAAAGTGGGAACTTAGGAGGACCGACAACCACCCAAGCCGTGGATGGATAGCGGGGCAGCAACGGGAACTCCAGAATGCCGCCAAGCGACTCGGTATCCTGCGCCGGAAACTTGAGAAGATTAACAACCCCTCCGCTGGTGGTGACATAAATGAATAACACCACAATGGGCCGGCAGGTCGTTGAGATAATAGGAGATACCTCAGGACTCGTTTCTGCCTATGATGAGGCTGCAAAACTTTCGAAAGGGTTTGATGGCAAAATTAAATCAATTGGATCCAGTCTCTCCAAGACCGGCAAGGATCTCACTCTGAAATTCACAGCCCCGTTGGCTCTTGCCGCCGGGTTCGCCTTTTCGACGGCCATCGCTTTTGATGATTCCATGCGCAAAGTACAGGCTGTGACCGGGGCAACCGGAGATCAGTTTGATGCTATGACACAGAAGGCCCAGGATCTGGGAAGCACTACAGCATTCTCTGCCTGGCAAGCCGCAACTGCAATGCAGTATCTCGGTATGGCCGGGCTGGATACAAACGAGATCCTTCAGGCAACACCACAGATGCTCAGCCTCGCTTCTGCGGGTGCATTAGATCTGGGAGTCGCAGCTGACATCTCAACTAATGTTCTGTCCGGATTCAATCTCCAGGTGGATGATCTGGGTCATGTCTCTGATATCCTCGCACAGGCAGCGGCAACCGCGAACACCTCAGTTGGGCAGCTGGGGACAGCCATGGCCTATGTAGGTCCGGTAGCATCTGCAGCTGACAAGTCTATTGAGGAGACGACTGCTGCCATTCAGATCATGTCAAACGCAGGTATCCAGGGCAGCATGGCAGGCACCTCACTCAGAGGTTCTCTGACCGCCCTCCTGTCACCCACCAAACAGGCCACTGACATCCTCGGCACATACGGCCTGACTGCAGCAGATGTAGATCCTCAGGTTCATTCTCTCGCTGAGATCATCGATACTCTCGGTGCAGCGAACCTCTCTACTGCTGACACTATGACAATCTTCGGGGACCGTGCCGGACCTGGTATGATTGCCCTGCTCACCGCTGGCGGTGACACCCTGAGAGACTATACGGGTCAGCTTCAGGACTGTGACGGGGCTGCACAAAAGATGGCCGATACAATGGAAGGAGGTTATGGAGGCAAGCTGCGACAATTCAGGAGTACCGTGGAAGGTCTTAACATCTCCTTCGGTGGACTCATCGCGGAAGCTCTCCTCCCTGCAATGGAAGCTACACGGTCCCTTGCATCCTGGCTCACAGACCTTGATGATGGCACCAAGAATGCCATCATTACAACAGGACTGTTCACAGCCGCACTCGGTCCGACACTCTGGGCAACCGGTGCCCTGGCCGGGGGAGTCGGAAACCTGATCGGTCTGTACAGGACCTACCAGGCTTCCACCTTTGCAGCCACTGTGGCAACAAAAGGGTTCACAGCTGCCCTCGCCGCAAACCCGATCGGTTTGGCGATCATTGGAGTCACAACCCTTGCAGCGGTCCTTCTTCCTCTGATCGCATCCACCCAGGACGCGACGGACGCAACTGAGGAATACAATGATGCTCTTGAGAAAACGTTGGATCTCACCAAGAAAACAGATGAAGAGCTGGAAAAGGGTATTACGAATCTGGAAAAGGATACCGCAAAACTGAAAGAGTCTGCAGATATGCTCCGTTCACAATATCACCCGGCTCTACTTGGGAGTACGCTTGCCGCAATCGCCCGGACTGAGGCAGAGGAAGAGCAGGCAATCCAGCTGTATAAAACTGAGGTGGCGTCACGGAACAACGCAGAGGCTTACCGACGTCTGGCTGACGGGGCTGAGACGGCATACAAGGATGCCTCAATGGCAGTGAATGCACACCGACAGACAGTCTCAGATCTCCAGACACAGTATGATGATCTCAAATCTGCGATTGATGAAGCCCTTGGGATCAATGAGGAGATCGAAGATCAGGACCGTGAAGTAGAGCGGGCTGATATCCACCGGATTCGTGCACAGCAGGATCTGTCTGATCTGAACCAGGAGATCAAGGACAAAGAGCAGGAGATGCGGGACACCGACTATGGTAGCTATGATACCCGGGAGAAAGCTGAGCGGGATCTCTCAGATCTAAAACTCAGACACAGGGAGGCAACGCTTAACCTGGCAGATGCTCAGGACACATACACTGATGCCCTGGAGGAGCAGACTGAGATCAAGACCCGGAAGACAGAGCTCGATAGTGAGCTTGATGGAGAGAGTATCCTGAGTGCACAGAACCGGCTGGAAAAGATCGGGGAGGCACTCGAGGAAGAAACTGAAAAACTTGAAGGGGCACTGGTAGCTCAGGAAAAAGCACAGGCAGCTCATGATTATCTGATGAATCAGAACAACATTGAAGTCCTCAATACGAAGTCAGAGAACCATGCAGAGTTTGTGAAATTCCTCCACGACAACCCGGGAATTGTCCGGACCTATCACGTCGAATATGATAGTGAAGGCAACATGATCGGTGGCCCTCCTCAAATCCCTGAACTCACGATTCAGACCCCTGAGTATCAGGAGCTTGAGCTTTCTCAAGGCCTGAGTCCTACTCAAAACGCTGCATCCAACAATCCTACTCTTACAACTCAGGCCCCTGCACAACCTCCGGCACAGACTGGTGGGGATGTAAACATCGGGGCTGTGAACGTCTACAGCCCCAAAGCAGATGCCCCGACGATGGCATTTGAGACAAAACGAGCACTCAGAGATTTCGGGTCCCGGGGGTCATTGATATAAGACGGGCCGCGACAAAAGCTCCTGCCTGTTTAAGGCACTTAATCCTTTGCCCTTTTATGGATTCATCCTTGCTATTGGCAAAATGTAACAGAAGCACAGGATAACGTCCTGAAGCAATTCATGCAAACCCACACCTGAAATAGACAGGGAAGGATGGAGGTAAACTGTAATATGTGAAAACAAACTTATTCTCAACATATGACCGATAAAGAACGGGCAACGTTACAGAAAAATGTTGGGGAAATAGAGTCTGTCAAAAAACAGATTGACGAACTGAAAAAAATATTATTGTCCATGCAAAAGGAATGAAGGACAACAAGTGTGGGAAGGGGAATAATGAGGCTGATACGGAGGATAACAAAGAATATTGCTACAAACAGTGAGCACCAACTAGACCGGCACCAACATATTCAGGATACTGGCAGACAGACACCACAAAGAGGGGAGGAAAGCGCCAGTTGGTCCGGCACGATAGGCGGCCGACCAGCCGGAGTGCACCCTAAGAGACACAAACCGGACAAAACTACACGATCCTTGCAGTCACTCCTTTACCTTTGATATAATCATGCGGTTGTTGTCCGTGTCGATCGTTACCATTACTTCTTCTCCCGTCTCAAATGGGAATCGGTCATCTCCCGCTACATCTGCGGGGATACTCACATACCTTGTCCGTGCTCTTTTGCTAATCTGGATCAGTTTCCCCGTTCCTTCCCTTGACATGATAACCAAATTAGTTAGTAACGTATATATGCATTAGTAACGTGGTTATTATAATGATTACCAATTTGGTAATTACTCTGATGAAAAACAGATGATAGGGGAATTTGAAAAATGCCGGAGAAAGAGGAAACCCAAGCAGCAAAATCTTACCACCTTGAAACAGTGGTGGCATACCACAAGGAAATCTCGAAGTTGTTTCCAAGTGTGCTATCGGTAGACCAGCTGGTAAAAGCACTCGAGAAGGATGGTTATAGGATTATAAAAGAAAAAAAATATGAAACGTAATTTGGCGCCCCGCACCTCAGGGTTACACCAGGCAGGGGTAGACAGGAGCATAAAACTATGAAAATTAAAACCTCAGATGATAAGTTTATAGGAGCTTTGGCCCAGCAAATGCGATGGAATCTTGACTACCTTGCGCCTTTCTCCGTGGTATCGATGATGGGTGTATACGGGTTTATGAAGGATGACAATGACAATATACATTTCATGCGGCGGACAGACAATGGATGGAAAATTACTACACCCGAGGAGATTGTAGGTGAGGTGGAAGATCATAAACGAGACGGGGAGCAAAAACAAATAGAGATTCGGAGGGATGTTTTGGAATCGCTCAAACTAAGATACCCGCTTGAGGGGTTGATATTTGATTGCATGATCGCCCGAGGTGATGCATGTGTTGTGGACACCCCCACATGCATGGACACGGTTGATATGATATATCCGGAAGCATCCAGCAACGACCAGGAAGAGGCTTAACCCTCTGAAAAAAATTCACGTTACTCTTTTTTACACAGCCATGGGGTGCACTTATAGGGAGCACACGGACGTCTTTTCGTATAGCATAGGATGATTTATACCAGTGAAAATAAACGTGTCTAAAGGCACGAAAAAAGCGCCCCAGAAAGGTTGTTTTTTCTTAGGGCATTGGTAAAGTAGATCGGAGTGCCTCAGGCCGGATTTGAACCGGCGACAACCAGATCTTCAGTCTGGCGCTCTCCCAGTCTGAGCTACTAAGGCCTTTGGGG
>DAOVRB010000217.1 GCA_030628325.1 Methanomicrobiaceae archaeon
AATTGCACAGGCGACTTCACAATGCCGACACCCGATACAACGCTCAGGCTTTACTAAAACAGTTCTCATACTTTTTCTCTCCATCTCCCGAATTCTCCGGTTTAGATGAAGGTGTTGCATGAATCAGATGTATTGATCTTACTCGCGGATTGTTACTGTTATTATTGTAAATGAAACCCGGATTTCATTTATCTGTCTGTTTTTAATGTGATATTCTGAAGAATCCACACCCGGAGATTCATGCGCCAGATTCAAATCTAAACTTTCAGTTATAGCCAATCATTCTCATACTCATGTATATATCTTTTGGTGGTTGTGTTGCAGAAATGCGGAGCCTGTCCATTCGGTTCTGATCTGGCAGATCTGAATTTTGTTTAGCTTTGAGAGTCTTTACGATTCTGTGGGCGTTTTCCTGTCGGGCAAAAATTAGCTAATTACTGAGTACACCGATGCCGTCTGCTCTGCTATCAGATCGGTATGCGCACGCTTTCATCCCCGTGCCTGCATGTCTGTGGTGCAGATCCGCGCTTAGTGTTGTTATCATCAACCCTGCGCATTTACTCTGCACACCCCCACGCAGTGAACAGTGAGTTTCATTCACTGAAAAATAGAGTTATTTAGTTTTAACTTATGATTCAACTTAGAATCTTGGTTTTCTGTATTTTGGGAGGCAGTCAGTACAGTAGACTGGTCTTCCTTCTGTGGGTTTGAAGGGAACTTCGCATTCTTTTCCACAGTCTGAACATGTTGCTTTGTGCATTTCCCGGGGACCGAAATCTCTTCGTTCACCATAGTTGCGTCTTTCATTCATAATTTTTTACTCTTGCAGTTTGCGTACTCTGCACTATATTATCTGTCGGGGATAGTTATGAATGTAAGCCTCTCCTGCCAGATCATCACGGGCCGGAGAGGTTCAACACAAGACTTTATATCATCTCCCGGAAATAAATCATCTGATAGCTATGAGTGGAACACGGGGATATTTTGAGAATGGCAAATGGGTAGAGGTACAGGAATCTGCAACAGGCGGCAGAGAAGAGGAAGATGCCCGGATTGAAGATGTCATTGGTGAGACCTCAAAGTCTGTAAAAAGGGCGATTGATGATGTACTCGGGCTGGGCAAAAAAATGTTCGCCACTGAGGAAGGACGTGCACATCTCGAGAAAAAAGCACGTGATGCAGGGGATGAACTCCAGAAAGCCATTAATGAGGTGGCAGAGAAAGCAAGAAAGGTTGTAAAATAACCTTGGGTGAATTATTCACCCTCCCGTCTGTAGAAACAGCTGTTATAGTCGAAAACCAGATATTCACCACTATAATATCTGAACCATAACAGACAGCGGGTCTGAAATAAATTTCAACACTTATTAAAATTTAGCTATGGAGGATATCTATGAAGACAGAATACCATGAAAATGAGACTTACGTTTTCATTAAAACGTGCCTGACGCCTCAGCGTCATGCACGTTTTTTAAAAACCGGCATTGCCACTGCATTGCTTGTTATATTATTAATGGCCGCACCTGCTTCGGCAGTACTGCTTGAAGAAAGTTTCATGGGGACCGTTTCAAAAATTGACCAGAGGGCAAATACGCTTAATATCAAAGCTGATTCAAGTTACAGCGGTGAAAAATGGGTGCCGGTTGCAGCAATGATTCTGACTGGTGAGGTGCCTGACACTATGGTGTTTGACTCTCTTAAACAGGGTGACGCCGTACAGGTGACAAGGATCGGCGGCGAGGGCGGTCCATGGATTGCCATCGGAAAGATAGGTTCAGTGAGGTTAACTGAGAAGTACCTGACAGATTCATTCGGTGACCCGTCACGCCTGATATCAGAGTTCTTTGAGGGTTACCGGGTTGACTTTACAACAATACCTGACTGCAACACCTGTGCAGGAACCACCTGCACTGCACTATCAGCAGAAGTCACAATTACACAGAAAGGCGGGAACGTCGGGACAATTTTCATGACTCCGGGTCAGACTATGTTCTTTAAGACACCCACAGAGAACCAGTATGATCTTGAAATCACATTTGTCAGAGGTGAGGCATCCTCAGCAACCTGTGAGGGATATGGGGCTATGGTCGGTCCACAGCCGATATCTGACTTTGTCATACACGAAGTCAAAAAGGGAGCGGTGACACCAACTGAAACGGCAACTGAATCGCCGACACAGCCACCTGTAACACCCGCAACCCTTCTTCCAACAACAGTGCCACCTACCCAGTCCCCTGGTTTTGCGGGTCTGGTTTCAGTTTTAGGGCTGATGGCGGCTGTGTGTCTGTTCTGTCATCACGGCAGAGAGTAAGAAGCATACAAAACAGATACTTTTTTTCAGAAAACGTGTATGACATCTCAGGGTCACGCACTGTTTGATGAAAAAGAGGATCACTTTTTTTCATGGCAAACGTGTATGACATCTCAGGGTCACGCACTGTTTAATGACAAATCATGAAGTGATTTACATAGCAAAAACACAATATAATCAGTGGAAGTTGTATGTACAAACTGGTTTTACTCAGGCATGGAGAGAGCACCTGGAACAGGGAGAACAGGTTTACCGGCTGGACTGACGTGGATCTCTCAGAAAAGGGTGTAAAAGAGGCACACGCCGCGGGCAGTCTTCTCATGGACGGGGGTTTTACATTTGATGTTGCCTATACATCGGTCTTAAAAAGGGCGATTCGTACGCTCTGGATTACACTGGATGACATGGACCTTATGTGGATACCTGTTCACAGATCGTGGCGGCTCAATGAACGTCACTATGGTGGGTTGCAGGGTCTTAATAAGGCAGAGACTGCAGCAGAATACGGTGATGAACAGGTGTTTATATGGCGCAGAAGTTATGATATCGCACCACCGGAACTTGCACCTGACGATGAACGTTCACCTGCAAATGAGAGGCGGTATGCTGATCTTTCTGATGATGAACTGCCGCTCACCGAGTGCTTAAAAGACACTGTCGCCCGTTTTCTCCCTTACTGGGAGAAAGAGATTGCGCCGGCAATCAAATCAGGAAAGAAGGTATTAATCACAGCCCACGGGAACAGTATCAGGGCTCTGATAAAAAACCTCGACAATATCTCAGACGAGGACATTCCCCGGCTCAATATCCCGACAGGTGTGCCGCTGGTCTATGAACTTGACAAAGACCTGACACCCATCCGCCATTACTATCTCGGTGACCAGGAAGCCATCCGGGCCGCGATGGATTCGGTTGCAAATCAGGGAAAAGCAGAGAAGAAATAAGCATCATTCTTTTTTTAATTAGTAAACTAAGCTCTAAATGGATATAACAAACTATTTATTTGCATTTGTCGAAGTGTGCTATGTTATATCATATCATAGCTGAAAGGGGAATAGCATATACATGAATTTTAAAGCACTGTTTATTATTTTTATATTACTGATTGCAGCCTTCTCTGTCGGTTGCACAGAAGAGGCGACGCCAACCGACAGCCTCAAAATTGGAG